>JACUUL010000011.1 GCA_014859345.1 Thermoleophilia bacterium | reverse complement strand
GCTGGCTGGTGGCAGGCAGCGTAAAGCTAAAGACGCGGCCAAGGTCGGGGGAGGCGTAAACCTGGTTCTGGAATGTATGTAAGTCCCACTGGTCTTTCGAGCCCGGATCGGTGCCAATGGTTATTTGGGTGATCGTGTTCTCAAAATCCGTGCTCCAGAAGAAAGTAGGCGTGGAGGTGGGCAGCATGTCATTGTTGGGGAACCAGACCGACACGCTCGGATCGATAAACACCGGATAAACCCGCTCCGGATCATTGAGCCAGGCCTCATCGGCCGTAACCGCCAGCAGCCAGCCGTCCTTGCCCTCAACAAGCTCCAGTAGAAGCCCGGTGGAGCTTGCCGGGCCGCCCCGGGTGGCCGGGCGGGAATCGTACATCCTGGGCGCCGTGATTACAGCCAGCTGGTTGCCCTCGCCGTCCAGCACCTCGATGTAGCCGCCCTCGTTCTGCTGGAGGAACAGGCCCTCCACCGAAACCGGCAGCTCGAAACGGTTGGCGGCCGGCGGTTCGGAGAGCACGATCTCCTGCTCAAAGCCGTAGGGGACCTGCTTAAAGCGCAGGCCTGCGTCTCCGGCCGCCCCTTCAAACTCCGTAAAGTCGCCTATTGTCAGCGGACTTAACGCTGAGTCCGGGGCGCCGGGAACAGGCTCAAAGTAGATTCTGCCCCCACCCAGATCGACGACTGCCAAGTAGCCTTCGGGTGTGTCGTACTCCCGGAAACCGGCCGCAGGGCCGGGGATGACCTGGCCGGCGACCTTTTCCTGGACAACGGCAGGCACGATCTCGAAGGTAAAGGGAAGCTGGCTACCGGTCTCATCCCGGCTGCTTAGTATAAGCCGGACGGCCTCATCCAGTTCCAGCAGCGCGATCGCCTGGCCCCCCGGGGCGCCCTTGCCCGGTATGATCTCAAATGCTTTCTGGCCGGTGTCAGCGTTTATGAAGATGATGCCGTTTGCAGCCGGCTCGGCAAAAAGGCCAAACAGGGGCAGGTCCAGACCGAATACCTCCGCGTAGGTGTCGATGCTCACCAGCAGGCCACTTAAAAGCGGCGTAAAGGTAATGATGTCATTCGCCAAAGAGTACGCCAGGGAATTGCCGCTTTGCTGGACCGGCTGCGGTTCGGTCCGGCTTTCTGCATCCGCCGGCGCCTCCATCCCGAAACCCTTATCACCTAAGGATACGCTTGCCAGCTCCTCTCCCGGGGCGCCCGAAGCGGCAAAGCGGATGCCCACCGAGCCCAGGCTCACATAGTAATCGGTGAATTCGGCATAGTCGAAGCTCTTTAGCTCAAGTTCCTCAACCTCTGATTGAGGATCTGTCTCTGTTTCAGCAAGAGGCCCGGTTTCCTCGGAAGATATCTCATCTGCCGGCGCGGGCTCTGCCTCCGTAACGGTCTCCTCTGCGGCCACGGTTTGATGTAAAACCAGGCTGGAGTCTCCTGTTTCTGAGATGCCTGAATCCGGGGTGACTGCCGGCTCCGGCGGCGGTTCGGACTGCGAAGCTGCCTCAAAATCGTCAGAGCCCGACGGTGCGGGCGCGGCTTCCACAGACTGGTATGTTTCCGGTGGCGCCGGCGCTGCGACTGCAGGCGGGGCCGGCTCGGCGTAAGGTTCGGGGTAGTAATCATAGGCAGGGACAGGCTCTTGCGTTTCCGTGCCCGGCACCGGATTGCCGTACTCATCCAGTACGGCGCTTTCAAAAGTAATGGGAGTATTTAGCGGAGGAGTCCATGCTTCCGGATCCTTTGGCGGCAGCTCCAGGGCCGTGGCCTGGACCTGTTCTTCAGATGTCATCATAAAGGCAGGATCGGCGTTGGCCGGGGAGCCGTTCCAGCCGGATGTTTCCGTATCGGAGCCGGCCGGATAGGCAGTTTCATCCCTGACGTAATCTATGGGGGAGGCTATCCAGCCGGCAGCTTCCTGGCCGGCGGCGGCCCCCAGGGCCCGTTCAGCCAGCCGCTCATCAAGCGCCGCAAGCGCCTGGGCGATGGCCTCGGCCATGACCTCAGGACCGTACCTGCGGTCCCGCTGCACGGAAACGGCCAGGCCGCTTTCTTTCAGACCTTCAACCAGCAGCCTTCCCAGGCCGCCGGCATCCTGTATCCTGTAAATGCCGCTGTCCGGCACCCTTCCCAGATCGTTCGCCCCGTAAAGGGCAAGCAGCTCTGCTATTTGCTCCTGGGCCGCGTCCGGATCAAACTTTACCAGAAGCACCGGCAAGGACCGGTCATAGGCGGGATCCAGGTCCCAGAGCCAGTCATCCATATCGATAAGCTCAAAATCAAATTCATCATACGGCTCCGGCTCGAAAAAGAGGTAGGCGGTATTGTCATCCGCCCCCCGGTACCAGTCCTCGAAAGGGAGAACCGCCCAGCCGAAATCGCCCTCGGGAGAGCCGACCCCGGCGCCGGCATCCGCTGCGGCCGGCGCCTCCTCGGGCGCCTCCGCGGCTTCGTGCCCCTCCTCCTCCCCAGGCATGGGAATGGCCGGAATCATGGTAAAGAGCGGCGGCTTGATCTCGCCAACAATAAAGTAGGAGAGCGCATTTTGCGGAATGAGCGTGGCCGTAAGCGAGACAACCAGAGCCAGGGCCGCCAGGATGGCAAGCTTTCTTTTTTTAAGCCTGGGAAAAAACACTTTTAACCCCTTTTGCCGGATTAGGCTCCTCTGCCTTTGGTTTCCCAAAAACCCTAGCTCGTCCGGTGAGGTCTGTCTGTCCCCCAAACGGGTGAACTTTGCCGGATTTTGTCCCCCAAATGGGGGACATTGGCCGATTTTTCCTGGCAGGCGGCATCTCTTCGGGGTCAGAAGACACTTTATCGAAAGACTTGGGAAGTCATGGGAGCTTTACAACAATTTGCCGAGCCCAGGTTGTCATCTCTGGGAAACGGGGAGACGAAAATCAACCTTTTCAACGCTGAAGGCAGATTCTTAACTGCGGCCTGGATGACAGGCACGGAGTTGTTATCCAGAAAGATAAATCCTGGGTAATGCCCGCAAACAAGTGCAATGATAAAAAAAACATATCTGGTCGTATTGATTTTTATTAACTTCAATCGTATTATTCTTTCCCTCTTGTATTGTGAGCGGCATTGGGAGGAAGGTCATCAGACACCTTGGCTACCGGCAGGAGATCGGGGGCAGCACCCGCGCCGTACTAAGCAAGCGCGAGGTTGAGATTCTGAAATTTATCATGATGGGGTTCAGCAACAGGAAAATAGCCGGGCAGCTTTTTTTGAGCCCCGAGACGGTAAAGACGTATGTCTCTCGGATTTTTAGAAAGTTGGGGGCAGCCACCCGGGCTCAGGCGGTGGCCCGGTCCCGATCGCTTGAACTTTTCGGTGTCCAGAGCGATATCCTTATGGCTAACACCCCCCCCCGCGCGCGGTAATCACGCGCATTCTGCCCGGCTGCGGGGCTCCCGGGTTATAACAGACGGCCGGGTCAGCTATACCTGCGGGGCTCAATGGCGTCCAGAAGCCGGTAGTACGGGTAGCTGATGAGACCACGGCGGAAAAAGTGCCTGCCGGTCCTTCTTTGGCCCCTGTTTCTCTTATTAATATTCGCCGCAGGCTGCGCCTACACTGAGGCGATGGCTGTCGACGGCTACCTGGCGGAAGTGGGCCGCATCCAGCAAATCTCTGACGCTGCGCTGCTTGACCTTAATGAAGTACTTGAGGACCTGGGGCGGACAGAGGCGGCCGCGCTTGAAGAAGCAGTATCAAGACTTGAAGAAAAGAGGCTTGCCGTCGAAGCGGGGCGGGTGGAGATCGAGGAGCTGAAAACGCCCCCGGCAGCTCAACCGCTCAGGGAACACCTGCTTGAGCTGTATGCGGAGGGCTCCCAGGTCCTGGGTGAGCTCATCGGCATTGGCAACTACCGCAAACGGATGGAGCCCGTGAGCGCCGCCTACGAGGAGGCGGCCGGGGAATTCGCCGCACAGGCAAGGCAGGCCGAAAGCGAGGTGGCGCTCACCGCCGCTATTGAGGCCTTCGCCGGCACCATAAGTCACGCGCTTGTCCAGGCAGAAGAAATGACTCCCCCGGCGTCGGCGTCGCTCGAGCACGGACGCTTCCTGGATAACCTGGACAGTCTGGGATCCGGCCTGCAGGAGGTCATCGCCGGGATCGCGTCCGGCGATCAGGGCCGGATCGATGCCGCCTCGGCAGACCTGTCAGAGGTTTTCGGGAACTCGGAAGCGGTGCGTGAGGAGATCAGGCAGGAGCGCCGCGCTGACGTGGCCGGTTTCAACGCCAGGATCGAGAGGATGAAGGAGCTTTCGCAGCTGATTATGGAAGATCAGGTCCAGCTGCGCATGAAGTTTGGGCAGTAGCGCGAACGGCATTATTTTTACCCAATACGCACACGAGGGGGGGCGGGCCCTGCGGGCCCGCCCCCCCTCGCTTAAGACTTCACTCCGAACCACAGCGGCTGCCGGTCTCTTGCAAGTGCAAGCCGGCTCGTGCTCTGGCGGGACTGCTCCGGGCGCTGCGCGTGCTTCGCTACCCGGAACGGCATCCGGTCTGAGCGTCTGCTTTACTTGATCGCCGACTTCAGCTGGCTGCCGGCTGAGAACTTCGGCACCTTGCTTGCTTTTATCTGTATCTTCTCTTTCGTTTGCGGATTGATGCCCTCGCGGGCGGCGCGCTTCTGCACGCTGAACTTGCCGAAACCCGTGAACTGGACCTCTTCGCCCTTCTTGAGCGTTTCGGTCACGACATCGATGAACGCGTCAACAGCTGCAGAAGCCTGCGTCTTGTTGAGGTTGGCCTTGTCCGCCACCGCGCTGACAAAATCAGATTTCCCCACTTCCATACCTCCTGGTCTAAAGGGTTTCAGAAGCTGGCCGGTTGCACACTATCAGATGGAAATGCCCTTTACAAGCCAAAAAAGGGCCTCTTTCCCTATTTACCGCTCACCGTCATTTCGCCGATCAGAAGCGACGGCGCATGGATGCTTCCGCCAAACGGCACCCAGCGGTTGTCGTTCCCCACGGCCTCGATCGATCCCAGTATGGAGAGCAGATTCCCGGCGATGGTCACCTCCTTTACGGGCTCTGCCAGTTCTCCTCCTCTTATCAAAACCCCGGCTGCGCCGACTGAGAAGTCTCCGGAAACCGGGTTTGCTCCAGAATGGATGCCGCTGACATCGCTGACGTAAAGCCCCAGGTCAACCGAGGCAATCATTTCCTGAAGGGGCCTGGTTCCATCAATCAGCCTCAGGTTGGTGGCGCCCACATGAGGCATGGAGCGGTAGGAGCCCCTGACGCCGTTTCCAGTCGAGGATTTGCCTGCCTTGCGGCCAGTATAGGAGTCGTATAAAAATCCCTGTAAAATGCCATTATCTACCAGTACCGTCCTGCGGGTAGGTACCCCCTCGCCGTCAAAAGGAGCGCTGGCCAGGCCGTCGGGATGAGTGCCCTCGTCCACAAGCCTCACTGCCTCGCTGGCCACAGCCTGGCCCTCTTTGCCGGCGAGTATTGAACGCTGTTTCTGCACCGCCTCCCCGTTAAGCGCCGAAGCCACCACGCCCACCAGGCCCGCGGTCACGAACGGGTCCATAACCACGGGGCAGCTGAGGCTCTGGCACTGGGTGGCCCCCAGCAGCGCCACCGCCCGCGCGGCCGCCTCCCGCCCGCAGGCAGGGCCTTCCAGTTGTCCCGGCTCCCTTCCTGTGGTGAAAGAGATGCCTATCTGCATCTGGCCCTCCTGCTCAGCGACAGCCTGCGCGTATGCGTAACAGCTGGTTTCCCGGTACTGGCGCGCAAACCCCAGGGAATTTGCGATTGCCACCCGGCCCTCGCCTTCCGCGTATACGGCGGCTTCCACCTGAGCCACCCGTTTGTCACTTTCCAGGGCGGCCCGCTCCATGGCGGCGGCCAGGCCGATCTTTTCCTGGACGCCGGTCTGATTGAGTTTCTCGGCATACAGGTCGAGTTCGGGAAATTCTGCGGCCGGCTCCGGCAGTCCCATGAACTCATCACCGGCGGTGACCGCAGCATTGGCTGCCGCGTGGCGGGCGGCCTCTTCCAGCCCGGCTTCCGACAAGTCGGTAGTATAGGCATATCCCACGCCGTCCTCGCTGAAAACGCGGACACCCACGCCGCTGCCGGTGGCGGACGCGAGTTCCTCGACATCCTGCCTGTAAACCTTGATCCTCAACGACCGGGTCACAAGGGCGAATGCCTCGGCCTGTCCCGCCCCCGTCCGGGATGCATGAGCCAGGGCTTTTCGGGCCATATCCAGCATCCGCTACACCTCCGTGCCGCCGATAGTCATGTTCTGGATCCTCAAGGTGGACTGGCCGCTGCCGGCGGGCACGCTCTGGCCGTCCTTGCCGCAGAGGCCGATGTTCATCTCGAAGTCATCCGCGATCATGTCGATGTTCATGAGCGCTGTGAGGCCATTGCCGATCAGGGTAGCTCCTCGCAAGGGACTCGTGATCCTGCCTTTTTCAATCAGGTAGCCCTCCGAAACCCCGAAGACAAAATCGCCGCTGGCGGTTTCCACCTGGCCGCCGGAGAGGGTCTTGGCGTAAAACCCCAACTCGGTCGCGGCAATGATCTCATCACGGGTATGCGCGCCATCGAGGATGAACGTATTTGTCATTCTGGGAATGGGGACATGCCGGAACGATTGCCGGCGGCCGTTGCCGGTGGACTTCACGCCGGCGTTCCGGGCCCTAAGGCCGTCATACATGAGACCGGCCAGGCGCCCTTCCTCGATGAGCACAGTGCGCTGGGTGGGCGTGCCCTCGTCATCGAAGGCGTTGGAGCCCCATTCGCCGGGAATGCTGCCGTCGTCAACGAGCGTCACCATGCCGGCGGCCACCTGCTCCCCCATCCTGCCGCCGAAGACGCTTGTGTTCTTCTCCACCGTGTCGGCCTCCAGGCCATGACCGCACGCTTCGTGAAAGAGCACGCCTCCGAAACCCCGGTGCATGACTACTGTCATCTTGCCGCTGGGCGACGGCCTGGAGTCCAGCATGGCCAGCGCCTTCTCGCCTGCGGCCCTGCCGGCGGCCGCCGCCGTTTTGTCTCCAAGAATCTCCATGCCCTTGTGGGCCCCGACACTCTCGTAGCCGGTTTGCATGATGCCGTTCCTGGCTCCCACCACCCGGGCAATGATCCGCACCCTGGTCCGCTCCTCCGTGGCCAGGGCGCCCTCGGAATTGGCCACCATGACTTCGCTGACGTCGTCACCATATGAGATGGAAGCCTGGACGATTTCAGTGCCGGTTGCGCGCGCCGCTTCATCGGCGCTGCGCAGGAGGCTGGCTTTTTCGGGAGTAGGAACCGAATCCGGCGGTATTTCGATGGTGTGCGGAGAAGAGATGCCGATAAGCGAGAGCTGCTGCGGCCGGGCGCCGCCGTTGGCAAGGCCCTCGCCGGCCAGCCGGGCCGCCTGCAGGATTGATTCCTCTTCGAGACTGTCCGTCGATACAAAGGAGAGGTTGCGTCCCATGATCACCCTGATGGATGCTCCCGCGTCCAGGCCGGTTGAGCTTCGCTCCAGCCGGCTGTCTTCCAGGCTCAGGCTGACGCTCTGCCGGCGCTCGGCATATATCTCGGCAAAGTCCCCTCCCCGCTTCAGGGCTTCATCAATGGCCTTGGCGGCCAGATCTTTTTCAACCAGCAAGAACTACCTCCCGGCGGTCCCGGAGCGGAGCCCGTCTCATATACCATTCGGTCCTGGACGGGGGTCCTTGGAGCAACAGACCCTTAAACTATTTCCAGCAGCGGCCAACTTGTAACCTGTAAGAAGGAAATCAAGGAAAAAAACGGGTTACCCGGTGCGCTCACGATGAGGAATTCGGGAATAAACAGGATGACGGCCCTGGGGGGTAAATCTGAGAGAGGCGACTCTCCGGAAGCCTACATCGCATTCCGGAGCAGGTCGTCGGCCATGGAGGTCAGGCGCGCCGACAGCTCGGAGGTCTTGCTGTTGATGGCCAGCATCGAGCCGTCATCAAAATAAAGCTCGACCCGCGCCTGGCGCCGCATGCGCCTGAGCAGATAGGTGAGCCCCACGGCGGAGCCGGCCGACAGCACCAGTCCGAAAAACATTCTGCCCAACTTTCCTTTGGCCATCTGATCCCCCTATTTTCCGCCCTCGGCCGCTTCTCCCTCGAGGGCGGTCCTGAGAGCCGTATTTACATCGTAAAGCACCAGCCCCACGGTCGGCTCGGTGCCGGTGGTCGCCGCCAGCCAGGTATCCCTCTCGCCCAGAGCCACGAACACGCAGCCGGATTTTGCCTCCACGAATATCTGGGTCAGAGGAGACCGGCCCATCTCTCCGACGGCGGCGCGGGCCTCGTCGATCATCGCCCGGGCCTGTCTGACCATGGCGGCCTCTGCGGCGCTGGAGGCAAAAGTGCTTGCTAGCACCTCGTTATCGCCCCGCACGATGACTGCATGCCGGATGCTGGATGACATCTCCAGAAGTTCATCTAATGCTTCCCTGGCAGTCGGCAAAGCATCTCCTTTGGATTGCCTAAACGGTAAGATGAGAAGCTATCACATCGACCCGGTTTTCGCCAAACAATACCTGAAGCCGGGAAACCAGCTCCGGATGAGGCCGTACGCTGAACTCCCGCCCCAGCCTGAACCGGCGAACGCCATCGTCTGTGGCCATGTTCAGAATTACCGGCGCCCCGCCGGGATAGCTCCGGCAGACCTCTTTGATGCTGCTTAAAAGATCCGGCCGGCATTCCAGGTCACGAAGGTCCAGGTTCAGACGCACAGCCTCTGAGCCTTTATCCCGGCCGCCGGCGGCACCCGGCTCGTGATCTTGCGGTTTTCGGCCCGGGATAAACGGCTCGATCTCCGCGGCGATCACTTTCACTTCCCGGTTGCCGTCTTCATCGACCCCTTTTTGGTCGACGCGCCCCTTTACGAAAACGACTTCATCCTCTACCAGCAGATCCCGGCTCCGGTTGTAGACGTCGTTGAAAACCACCACCTCCGTGGCTCCCCCCAGGTCCTCGAGGTCGACGAAAGCCATCGGATCCCCCCTTTTAGTGGTCAGCCGCTTGATCTTGCCGATCATGCCGATGATTTTTACTTCGGACTTATCGCCGGCTTCCTGCAGATCCGTGATCGTGACGGCGCCGGCGCGGCCGATCTCCTCCTCAAGCCCGATGAGGGGATGCCCTGATACGAAAATGCCCAGCGTTTCCTTCTCCAGCCTGGAAAGCTCCCCGGAGGAGAACTCCCCGGATGGGATAACCGGATCGCTGACGTTCCGGTCTCCGTTTCCCCCCGGTTCCACGAGGTCGAAGATCGACCCCTGCCCCGAAAGGCTGTCCTGCTGAACCTGGGCTCCCATCGACAGGGCCTGCGTCATTACCACGAGCATGCCCTTGCGGCTGGCTCCGGTGGAATCCATTGCACCGCTTTTGATCAGACTCTCGAGGGCGTTCTTTTTCAGCTGCTGGGAATCGACCCGGCGGCAAAAGTCAAAGACCGAAACGAAGGGGCCGTCCTGATCCCGGGCCTCGATGATGGCATCGATGACCTTGGCGCCGACGTTCTTGACCGCCGTCAGGCCAAACCTGATGCGCCCGTCAACCACCCGGAAGTCGCTGCCGCTTTCATTCACATCCGGCGGCAGCACCTCGATGCCCATGCGAGAGCAGGCGCTCACGTAAAAGGGGACCTTGTCCTTGGTGGACATGACGCTGGAGATGGTGGCGGCCATGTACTCCACCGGATAGTTCGCCTTGAGCCAGGCGGTCTGGTAGGCCACCATGGCGTAGGCCGCGGCATGCGATTTATTGAAAGAATAATCCGCGGCCGCCTCCATGAGTTTCCAGAGCTCCTTGATGGCGGCCTCCGTCACCTGGTTCTGGCGGCAGCCGGCGACAAATTTGTCCTTGAGCGTGGCCATCAGGTCGCCCATCTTCTTGCCGATTGCCTTGCGCAGGTCGTCGGCCTCGGCCGGACTTAATCCCCCCAGCTTCTTGGCGGTCTCGATGAGCTGCTCCTGGTAAACGGCCACGCCATAAGTGGGCTCGAGTATCTCTTTGAGGCGCGGATCCAGGTACTTGACGCCTTCCGGGTTGCGCTTGTTCCTGGCGTAAACTTTTATATATTCCATCGGCCCGGGGCGGTACAGCGCCACCAGGGCGATGATATCCTCAAAGCAGGTGGGGCCGACCTCGCGCAGCGCTTCTTTCATGCCGGAGCTCTCCAGCTGGAAAACGCCGTCGCTCAAACCCTGCCTGAGCATCTCGAAGGTCTTGCCGTCGTCAAGCGGCAGCGACGACAGGTCGATCTTCAGGCCGCTGCTGTCCTTTATGAGCCGGACTGCGGTCTTGATGATATCGAGATTTCTCAAGCCCAGGAAATCCATCTTCAGCAGCCCCAGCGCCTCGACATGGTTCATGGTGAACTGGGTAATCAGCTCGGCGCCCGCGCCCTTCTGCTGCAGGGGGATGTAATCGGTAAGCGGCCTGCCGGAGATGACCACGCCCGCAGCATGGATGGAGTCGTTCCTTTTCAGGCCTTCCAGCGGCCGGGCCCTGTCGATTATCTCGCGCGCCTGTGGATCGTTGTCGTACGCCTGCCGGAAATCCTGGCCGGGCTGCAGGCATTCTTCCAGGGTAATCTTCGGGATCTCGGGTATCTGCTTGGCGAGCTTGTCAACCGCCGAATAGGCCACATCCATCACCCTGCCGGTATCCTTGATGACCGCCCGAGCCGCCAGGGTGCCGAAGGTAATGATCTGGGCCACGTTGAGACGGCCGTACGTCCCGGTCACGTAGGAAATCACCTTCTCCCGGTCGTTCTGGGATATGTCGATGTCGATGTCCGGCATGCTCTTGCGTCCGGGATTTAGGAACCGCTCGAAGAGCAGATCATATTTGAGAGGGTCGATATCGGTGATGCCCAGGCAATACGAGACCAGGCTGCCGGCCGCCGAGCCGCGGCCGGGTCCCACGGCGATGTCGTTGTCCTTCGCGTACTTGACAAAATCCCAGACAATGAGGAAGTAAGAGGAAAAGCCCATTTCCTGGATCGTTTCCAGCTCGAACTCGAGCCGCTCGCGGGCTTCAGGTGATTCCCCGTCGGGATAGCGGCTGGCCAGCCCCTCTTCACAGAGCCGGCGCAGGTAGGAATCGGCGTCGCTGTCCCGGGGGACCTCGAACTCCGGAAGCAGCAGCTTGCCGAACTCCATGGAAACATCGCAGCGTTCGGCGATCTGAAGGGTGCCGGCCAGCGCTTCGGGGTTGCCCGGGAACGCGAGCGCCATCTCTGCGGCGCTCTTGAGATAGAACTCCTCGCAAAGCTCCTCGCTATCCGTGTCCTTGCGAAACTTGAGACGCTTCGGATCATCGAGGGTGCTGCCGGTCTGGATGCAAAGCAGGGCGTCGTGGGAGGCGGCGTCCTCGTGCCTCAGATAGTGGACATCGTTGGTGGCCGCCAGGGGGACGCCGGCCCGCCGGGAAAGTTCGACCAGCAGCGGGTTGATCTGCTCCTGTTCTTTCAGGCCTTGATCCTGTATCTCGACGTAAACGTTGTCATCGCCGAAAATATCCTGTAACTGACGCATTTCTGCCAGGGCGCCGTTCATGTCGCCGCCTTGCAGCAGGTACGGCACTCTTCCCTTGAGGCAGCCGGTAAGGGCGATTATGCCTTCCGGATGGTCCCGCAGGACCCGCATGTCGACCCGGGGCCTGTAATAAAAGCCTTCCAGAAACCCCCGGGAGCTGATGCGCATCAGGTTCTGATAGCCGTTGTTATCGGAGGCCAGAAGCGTCAGGTGATGCCAGCGACCTTCGCCCGGGTGGGTCTTGTCGGAACGGTCCTCCACCACGTATGCTTCGAAACCGATGATAGGTTTTATGCCGCGCTTGACGGCCTCGCGGTAGAACTCGACAGCGCTGGAGAGCACGCCGTGGTCGGTGATGGCCACCGCCTGCATGCCCAGCTCCTGGCAGCGCTCGAGCAGCGGCACCACGCGCACGGCGCCGTCCAGGACCGAATATTCGCTGTGCACGTGCAGGTGAACAAAGCCGGGCGGCGGCGGGGACGCCGGCGCTCCGCCAGCGGAATTGGCGCTCGACTCGCTCACAAGTTCTCCCTTACCCTCACGACGGTTGATTATATTTCCTCCGCCGCGTTTAATCCATTGCCCGGGACCTTGCCCGGAGCCTAAATCTGTAGCCTGCCCGGACGACAAGGGCTCCCGTCACCAATTCGTCTTGATTCAGTCCTTTATCTTCAGCGACGTCCCCTCTCCCTCGCTGTTTGTCATCCCGAGCCGGCTCGGAGCGGGTTTCGCCCTTATCGGCCCTCCACGGACTCCGCACCCACCGGCAGAGCCCTGGCCAGCATCGTCACCGCGATGACAAACGCCGCCACGCCCAGGCCGGCGCTGCCGATCTGCAGGGCCACGTGCTCGGCCCAGTACCCCAGGGGCGCGAAGACTATTCCGATCAGAAGGACAGGTATGCCCATGGCCTCCCCGGTTACCAGCCAGTAAACAGCGAGCAGAATCCCGGCCACCGCCAGCACGTAGCATGCCGTCTGCATATCACGGTGCTGGCCCATTGTCATAAACAGGGGAATGAAGCCGGCCGCTCCATAGACAGCGGCGAGGCTGCCGTTTAACAATCCTCCCTTGAGCCGCATGTTCTCTCCTTTCTGTAATTGAAACCCTAAACCTGCAATATCAATGGGTTCGACAGAAATCGGAAATTTCCCTGTTCCGGCTGCGCGCTGATGATCAGGTGACTGGGCCTAGCGAACGCTGTTGACCAGTTCGCCGATCCCGTCAATCCTGACTGTCACCGTGTCACCGGCGGTCAACGCACCCACCCCGGGCGGCGTGCCGGTCAGTATGACATCGCCGCGCTCCAGGGTCATGATCCCGGAGATAAAAGATACCAGCTCAAGCGGAGGGAAGATCATGTCGGAAAGAGGCGAGCTCTGCCGCCGCTCGCCGTTGAGGAACAGCTCGACGCGGGCCTCCGGAGGTGGCGGCTCCACCTCCACCCCTGGCCCTAAAGGGCAAAAGGTGTCAAAACTCTTGGACCGGGTCCACTGCCCGTCCCGGGCCTGCAGGTCCCGGGCGGTGATATCGTTGGCGCATGCGTATCCCAGCACCGCCCCGGCCGCGTTTTCCCTGGACAGATTCCTGGCAGTCGCGCCGACGATTACGGCCAGCTCGGCCTCGTAGTCTATCCTGCCCGCGTCCGGCGGCAGCACAATGGTGTCGCCTGCGCCGATGACGGCCGAGGGCGGCTTCAGGAAGATGACCGGTTCCTTGGGCACGGGCATATCCAGCTCGGCCGCGTGGGACCGGTAGTTGAGGCCCACGGCGATTATCTTGGACGGAGATCCTGAGCTCAGATGCGCCACAGCTACAGTCCTGGCTCATTGCCGGTCTGCCCGCTCACCGCGTCAGCGGCGGCGCCGGCGCTTCTTGGTAAGACCGTACTCGAGGCTGTCGACCAGCGCCTCCCAGCTGGCTTCGATGATGTTCTCAGAGACGCCGATAGTGCCCCATGTGTTGTGGCCGTCACTGGAATCCAGCAGCACGCGGGTGACTGCGGCTGTGCCCTGGTGCTCGTTGAGGATGCGCACCTTGTAATTGACCAGATGGATATGGGAAAGATCTTCCGCCAGTTTGGGATATCTCACCGGCAGCAGTTTCCTGAGCGCGATATCCAGCGCGTTTACCGGTCCGTTTCCCTCTGCGAAGGCGATGGGCATCTCTGTCCCATGCTCTCCCTTGAGCACTATCTTGGCCTCGCTGATGACGGCCCGCTTGCGTTTCTGGACGATGATACGGAAGTTGTCCAGCTCTATCAGGGGCTCGTGCAGGCCCAGCTCACGCCTTAGGAAAAGTTCCAGCGACGCGTCGGCCACCTCGTAATGGTATCCCTGATGCTCCTTCTCCTTGAGCCGCTTGAGCATCCGGCCCAGGGTTTCCTTGTCCTTGCCGAGGTCCATGCCCATCTCCGCCGCTTTCTTGAGCAGGGTGGCGCGGCCGGCCAGCTCACTCACGAGGATCCGCTGCCGGTTGCCGACCAGGGCCGGGTCGATATGCTCGAAAGTGCGGGCGTCCCTGAGGGCCGCGCTCACATGCAGGCCGCCCTTGTGGGCAAAGGCGTTCTCGCCCACGAAAGGCTGGTGCGTCTCCGGGCTCACATTGCAGATCTCCGCCACGTAATGCGATGTTTCGGTCAGTTCGGCAAGCTGTTTGTCGCTGACGCAGTCCAGCCCCATCTTCAGTTTCAGATCGGGAATGACGGATATGAGGTTGGCGTTGCCGCAGCGCTCGCCGTACCCGTTGACGGTGCCCTGAACCTGATCGGCCCCGGCTTCCACGGCCATCAGTGAAACCGCGACGGCGCAATCAGAGTCGTTGTGAGCATGGATGCCCGCCGGCACCTCGGGAATCTCCTCGCGCACGCGGCCCACGACCGCCGCCGCCTCCCCTGGCAGTGTCGCGCCGTTCGTGTCGCAAAGAATCAAACGGGAAGCCCCCGCGCCGGCTGCCGCCCTGAGCGTGGCCAGGCAATACTCCGGGTCGTCCCGGAAACCGTCGAAGAAATGTTCCGCGTCATAGAAGACCTCCCGGCCGCGTCTGACCAGGTAGCGGACAGTGTCTTCAATCATCTTCAGGTTTTCCTCCAGGCCCACCCGAATTACCTTGCGGGTATGCAGCTTCCAGCTCTTGCCGACAATGGTCGCCACCGGCGTTTCCACCTTGAGCAGCTGCTTGAGCAGAGGGTCCTGGTGCGGCTTGACGCCCCGCTTGTGAGTCATGCCAAAGGCGGCCATCTTTGCCGTCCGCAGCTTCTGCCTGGACATCTTTTCGTAAAACTCGACATCCTTGGGATTCGAGCCCGGGAAGCCTCCCTCGATGTAGTGCACGCCCAGGCGGTCCAGCCTCAGCGCGATCTGGACCTTCTCGTCCACCGAGACGCTCATGCCTTCCCGTTGCATGCCGTCACGAAGAGTCGTGTCATATATTTCTATGCGTCTGTTCATATCTGTAAAATTTCCGGATTGTCACTCCGGGAAAGCAAAGCTGCCGGAAATCGGTTTAAGTAAAAACACGTCCTTTCGCTTGCCGGGAATGACATACGCGGAACGGCGTACGGATATTGTTCTTTTAGGCGTTTTCCAGGAAATTTTACACCCATTCCAGGTAGTCCGCATATCTATCGTTCTCGGCCTTGATAATGCCGTAAAAAATATCCTGTATCTTCCTGGTTACCGGCCCCGGCGTGCCGATGACGCGATCGTCGACCTCCCTCAGCGGCACGATCTCGGCCGCCGTGCCGGTCAGAAAAGCCTCATCGGCCGTATACAGGTCAGAGCGCACCAGCACTTTTCTGTCAAGGGGGATGCCTTCGTCCCTGCAGATAGCGAACACGGTATCGGCGGTGATGCCATCGAGCACGTCGCAGAACGTCGGCGGTGTCGCTATCGCTCCGTCTCTTACCAAGAATATGTTCTCCCCGGAGCCTTCCGAGATGTTCCCCTGGTCATCCAGCAGAATCGCTTCCTCGTAGCCGGCCTTGACTGCCTCCACCTTCGCCAGGCTGGAGTTGATGTACTGGCCGGTGGCCTTGGCCGCCGGCGGCATGCTGTTGGGCCCGAATCTGCGGAAGGAGGAAATCTTGGCCCGGATGCCGTGCTTTATGCCCTCATCGCCCAGGTAGGTTCCCCAGGGCCAGACGGCAATAGCCACGTCCACCGGTGCATGCAGCGGAAAGAGACCCATCTCGCCGTAGCCGCGATAAGCTATCGGCCTCACGTAACAGCTCTCCAGCGCGTTTGTCCGGATGACGTCTTTGGTCGCCTGAACCAGCTCCTCGACGCTGAACGGCAAATCCATCATGTAAATCTTTGCCGAACGCTCCAGCCTTTTCATGTGATCGGTCAGCCGGAAAACATGGGTCCCTTTGGCGGTGTCATAGGCCCGGATGCCCTCGAAAACGCCGGATCCGTAATGCAGCGCGTGCGTCAGCAGATGCACCGTGGCATCCTGCCAGTCAACCAGCTTGCCGTTCATCCAAATTTTCGAGACCTCAGGTATCGGCATAAGGCTCCTTTCAAACTAATCCCGCCACTAATCTGCTCTCAGGTCCTCGCTACCCTTCCCGCACGCGTTCGGCCACCATGTCCCCTATCTCGGAGGTTGAGTACCCGGTCCTGCCCACGGCCAGGCTCTTCAGTTTTTCCGCCGTGACGTGGGCGATGGCCCTGTCGACAGCCGCCGCGGCCTCTTTTTCCTTGAGTACCTCCAGCATCATCTGCACCGCGGCAATGGCCGCCATCGGATTGATGATGTTCATGCCCGTATATTTGGGCGCCGAACCGCCGATGGGCTCGAACATGGAGACCCCCCCGGGGTTGATGTTGCCGCCCGCGGCGATGCCCATCCCTCCCTGGATCATCGCGCCCAGGTCGGTGATGATGTCTCCGAACATGTTGTCGGTGACGATAACGTCGAACCATTCCGGATTCTTCACGAACCACATGCAGATGGCGTCCACGTGGGCGTAATCCGTGGTGACGCCGGGATACTCCGCCGCCACCTCGTTGAAAGCACGCTGCCACAAATCGTGCGCGAAGTTAAGGACGTTGGTCTTGCCGCATAATGTGAGCTTGTTCTCCTTCCCCCGCTCGCGGCAATATTCGAAAGCATATCGGATGCAGCGCTCCGTCCCCTTGCGGGTGTTGATGCTCTCCTGGATGGCCACCTCGTCAGGCGTGCCTGCCTTCAGGAAGCCTCCGGCGCCCACGTACAGGCCTTCAGTGTTTTCGCGCACCACCACGAAGTCAATGTCTTCCGGCCCCTTGTCCTTTATGGGGGTCTGCACGCCCGGGTAGAGTTTGACCGGTCGCAAATTTATGTACTGATCAAGGGCGAAGCGGGCTTTCAGCAGGATGCCCCGCTCCAGGATGCCCGGCTTCACGTCGGGATGGCCGATGGCTCCCAGAAAGATGGCGTCATGGGAGGCCAGTTCGTCGATGGCCGAATCGGGCAGCGTCTCCCCCGTCTTCAGGTAACGGTCGCCGCCAAAGTCGTAATCCGTGGTCTCGTATTGGAAATCATGCCGCGCGGCCGCCGCCGCCAGAACTTTCAAGCCTTCGCGAACCACCTCCGGCCCGGTGCCGTCACCGGGCATTACCGCTATGTTGTGCATCTGGCCTCCATTGCTTCGCCTGTCCTTAAATGATTGTCAAGCCTGCATTCCTGCCGGGGCCGCTCGCTTGACTTGTTTTATACGCTTCGCTGCTTCCGATATCAATCTATTGCTCCTTCTGTCGTTCCTTCACATAGCCCATCAGGCCGCCCGCCGCCACGATCTTCTGCATGAACTCGGGGAAGCGCTCCGCCTCATAAACCTTTCCCCTGGTCAGGTTGGTGACCTCGCCCTTATCCAGGTCCACCCGGAGCAGGTCGCCGCTCTCGGTCTCCCGGGCAGCTTCCGGACAAACCAGGATCGGCAGACCGATGTTGATGGCGTTGCGGTAGAAGATGCGCGCGAACGACACCGCGACGACGCAGGCCACGCCTGCCGCCTTTATGGCCACCGGCGCCTGTTCCCGTGAGGAGCCGCACCCGAAGTTCTGTTCCGCCACGATGATGTCGCCCGGCTTGACCCGGTTGATGAAATCCCGGTCGATGTCCTCCATGCAGTGAGCGGCCAGCTCGTCCGGACTGGTTGTTTTCAGGTGCCTCGCCGGAATGATCACGTCGGTGTCCACGTCGCGCCCGAACTTGTGCGCTGTCCCCTCGAATACCATGCCGCTCATGCCGGCGCCTCCTCCGGTACGGCCACCTCGCCGGCAACAGCGGTGGCCGCGGCCACGTAGGGTCCGGCCAGGTAGACCTCGCTATCGACGTGTCCCATCCGGCCCACGAAGTTGCGGTTGGTGGTGGCCACGCACCGCTCACCGGCGGCCAGGATGCCCATGTGCCCGCCCAGGCAGGGCCCGCAGGTGGGCGTGCTGACGGCCGCCTCAGCCTCGACAAACACATCGATGAGCCCTTCCCGGATGGCCTCCCGGTAAACGCTCTGGGAGCCGGGGAAGACCAGAACCCGCACGTCCGGATGCGCCTTGCGCCCCCTCATCACCTCGGCCGCCATCCTCAGATCCTCGATCCTGCCGTTGGTGCAGGAGCCGATGACCACCTGGTCCACCTTGAGGCCGGCGATATCCGCGGCCGGCACGGTGTTGGACGGCAGATGGGGCTTGGCTATCTGGGGCTGCATTGCCGCCACATCGATGTCGATCACGCGGGCGTAGGCAGCCTCCCGGTCGCTGCTGAAATACTTCGGCTCCCCTCTGAACCTGCCGTGGATGTACTCCTCCGTCACCGCGTCCGGCTCGACAATGCCGTTCTTGCCGCCCGCCTCGATGGCCATGTTGCACATTGTGAAGCGCCCGTCCATCGACAGGGCCTCGATCGCCTCGCCGGCGAATTCCATGGCCTGGTAGAGGGCGCCGTCCACGCCGATCAGCCCGATGGTGTACAGGATATAATCCTTGCCGGTCAGAAACGGTCCCGGCTCGCCGTGATAGTTCAAACGGATGGACTCGGGCACCCTGAGCCACACCTCGCCGGTGGCCATGCCGGCCGCCAGGTCAGTGCTGCCCACCCCGGTGGCGAAGGCTCCCAGGGCGCCGTAGGTGCAGGTATGGGAGTCGGCGCCGATGACCACGTCACCGGGCCCGACCAGTCCCTTCTCCGGAAGGATGACATGCTCGATGCCCATCCGGCCCACGTCAAAGAAATTGCCCAGTTCCTGGCGGCGTGCGAAATCACGCACCAGCTTGGCCTGCTCCGCCGACTGGATATCCTTGTTCGGAACGAAGTGGTCGCACACCATGACCACCCTGTCCGGGTCCCAGACCTTCCCGACGCCGGCCGCCTCAAACTCCTTGATTGCCAGAGGCGCCGTGATGTCATTTGCCAGCGCCAGGTCCAGGCGGGCATTGACGAACTCGCCGGCGTGGGCCTCTTCCCGGCCGCAGGCGCGCGCCAGGATCTTCTCGGTTATCGTCATCGGTTCCGGCAATCAGTTCACCGCCCCGGCTCTGTAGGCGTTATTGAGCGCCCGCACATAAGCCTTGGCGCTTGCCTCGATCACGTCGATGGAAAGCGCCGTGCCGGCGTACGGTTTGTCGCCTACCTCGACCACCACCCGCACCTCTCCCAGGGAATCCTTGCCCTCGGTCACCGAGTGCACCTGGTAGTCCTTCAGCTTGCCTTTGGTTCCCACAGCGTCATCGATGGCCATGAAGATCGACTCCATCGAACCGCCGGAGAAACTCTTGCCCATCAGGCGTTCTCCTTCTTTCTCGATGATAACCTGGGAGGTGGGAATGAATTCCGAGCTCGAGCTCACCTCGTAGGATTTGAGCTCGTAGATGTCCGACAGCGTCCTCACTTCTTCGCTCACCAGAGCCTCCAGGTCAACCGCCGTGATGTGTTTCTTCTTGTCAGCCACTTTCTTGAACCGGGCGAAGGTCTGGTTGAGCTCGTCCTCCGACAGATTATATCCCAGCTCCTCCATGGCCGACTTCAGGGCGTGCCTTCCCGAATGCTTGCCCAGCACGATGTCGCTGTGGCCCCGCCCGACGCTTGCGGCGCTCATGATCTCGTAAGTTGTGCGCTCCTTCAGCACCCCGTCCTGATGTATCCCGGACTCGTGCGCGAAAGCGTTCTTGCCCACGACGGCCTTGTTGGGCGGTACCTCGTAACCGGTCAGCTGGCTCACCAGCCGGCTGGTGCGCGTGATCTCCGCGGTGTTTACTGCGGCGCCCATTCCGAGTGACGCCTCCCTGGTTTTGAGGATCATGACGACCTCTTCCAGCGAAGCGTTGCCGGCCCGCTCGCCCAGGCCGTTTACCGCGCACTCCACCTGCCTGGCGCCGGCCTCGACCGCGGCCAGCGAATTGGCCACCGCCAGGCCCAGGTCGTTGTGGCAATGGACACTGACCACCACATCGTTCAGTCCCGGCACCCTTTCATACTGTCCCCTGATGAACTCCGCGAACTCCGTCGGGATCGCGTAGCCCACCGTGTCCGGTATGTTAATGGTGCGCGCCCCTTCGTCTATCGCCACCCGCAGAACAGCGGCCAGGAAATCCGGGTCGCTCCGGGTGGCGTCCATGGCCGAGAACTCCACGTCATCGCCAAGGCTTGCGGCCAGCGCCACCATGCGCCTGGCGATCTCCACGACTTCCTCGCGGGATTTGCGCAGCTGGTGCTGAAGATGAATGTCACTCGTCGAGATGAAAGTATGGATACGGGGGCGTTCGGCCTCCCTGATCGCGTCCCAGGCGGTGCGGACATCGTTCTCGATGGCCCGCGCCAGGGCACAGACGGTCACGCCGGAAACGCCCCGGGCTATCTTCTGCACTCCCTCGAAATCGCCCGGCGAAGACACCGGGAACCCCGCCTCGATGACGTCGACGCCCAGGCGCGCCAGCTGCTCCGCTATCTCCAGCTTCTCGAAAGAGTTCAGGCTGATGCCCGGGGACTGTTCTCCGTCGCGAAGGGTGGTGTCGAATATGATTATGCGTTCAGGATTCATGGCTTCTCCTCAAAAAAACCAAATTGCGTGGTTTCGGAAAAAAGATTGACGGGTTTGCCGCACGGGCAAACTGTCAGATAATCTCCCCCGCCGGGGGGAGGAGAAGCAGGCCAAGAAGGAGGCTCAGGGCAGCCGGCGGCGGGCCGGCTCCCATGGAGGAAGCCGCATCACGTGACGTGAAAAAACTGTTCCGATATGATGCAACCATCAATCCGTTATCATATTTGAGTTTGAACGGGATTTCAACTGACTGCGCGGCGCGAACC
Organism: Thermoleophilia bacterium; assembly: GCA_014859345.1. Taxonomy (GTDB): domain Bacteria; phylum Actinomycetota; class Thermoleophilia; order BMS3ABIN01; family BMS3ABIN01; genus Kmv30. Next base: position 20,752 of record JACUUL010000011.1, on the reverse strand, counting down.
CCGCCCCGGATCATCGGCCAGAAGCTCATGTCTCCCTCTGCCGGAAAGGTCTACGCTCCTCCGGTCGCGCAGGTCGTCCTCGGAGAGATCCCGGAAGTTTTCCACCCGGTTTCGTCCTTTGCGTTTCGCGCACAAAAGAGCCAAATCGGCAGCTTTGATCAGCCCGTTCGTATCACGCGCTGACGCGGGAAAATCAGCGACGCCAAAGCTTGCCGACATCTGTAAGCCTCCGCTCCGGACCAGGTCGCGCAATTTCACCCGCAGGCCATCCGCAAGTTCAACCGCGGCGTCGCAGCCGACCCCCGGCAGCACCAGGATAAATTCTTCGCCACCATACCTGGCCGCGAATCCATGTGTAACCTTTTCCCGCAGGAAGCCGCCAACCCGTTTAAGCACTTCGTCCCCCTTCTGGTGGCCGTGGCAGTCATTAATCTCCTTGAAATGATCAAGATCCAGCATCACCAGCGACAGCTGACTTCTTTTCTTCCTTGTTTCATTGAGCTTGCGTCTTAGAAGCTTCTGGAAATGCGCGTGATTTTTCAGGCCTGTCAACAGGTCCGTAGTGGCCATCTTCCGCGCCTGCCGATGCAGGACCTCCAGTTCGGAATAGCGGGCCTGCAGTTCCTCGTGGGCTGAGGCAAGCTGCCCCTCCTTCTCATGCACGGCCAGCATAAGGCTGTTGAAGTTCTCGCCAATCTCATTGATCGGATCCTGTCCTACCGCCTCCCGGTACACCTCGCAAGCAGAGCAATCCCCCAGTTTCTGAGCGAACTGCCCCTGTGTCCGTCCGTCGCAGCAGGTTCCCGTCAACAGCCAGCACCGAACGTGTTCATGTCCATGAGCCGGACAGTCAGAGAAGTCGCAGCCTTTGACCCGCCAGCAGGTGGGCAGATGAGGATCCTCAAAAACGACCGACCAGTCCCTGGTTTCAATGGCCCGTCTGGTCAGCGAGGCAAATCTCTCCTTGGCGCCCTCCAGCTCGGCCTTCCGGCGGGCCAGCAGCGTGTTGTTGTGATAAATGGTCATTCTTACCAGCAAGAAGCAGAAAGCTCCCACAGCCAGGCCGGCGGCCAGGCATGCCAGCCTGAAATATATCTTGCGGTCTGGCTCCCATACCACGAAAGGATCCACCACGTACGGAAACATCAGGCCCATAAAAAGGCCAAAAGTCACCATGACGACGAATATCCGCCGCATTGACAACATGTGCATCGAGAGAAAATTCAGCATGTCGCGCCCCCTGTGGCTCACAGGACTGGGAATCGATTTCGCTACTCAGGCCTTTGACCATTTCATCGGAAATTCCGGCAGTAATTTCATTTATGCCTCTCTTCCGGAATTCCAGTATTCAATCGGTATGAACAAACTTTCCTTTATTCCTTTATAAAGATTGCTCGGCCTCATCCCGGCAATCACGCCTTGCGTATTTTTGCAGGGGAGAGTTGGACTCCGGCGAATATAAAAAGGCAATGCCGGGCTCTTGTCCTGGCGAGATGGTCCAAAGCAAAATAGAGTCTTTGTGACTGGATTTAACGTAAAGAAAGCGGCATTCATAAACGGAAACGGCCTGCTGGCAGCCGCGGCTGCCGCCGCCGTTCTGATGGTCCTGGCCCTGGCCCAGGCGGTTCCGGTGATGGCTGAACCTGCGGGACTGTCTGCCAAACAAGCCGAAGCCGACCGCCTCAAAGAGGAGATAGCGGCCATCAACCTTTCGGCGGAGCAGGCCATTGAGCGGTACAACCAGGCCAATTCGGAGCTGGAGATCACCCGCCGGCAGATTGCCGAGAACGAAGCGACCCTGGCTGAGGCGGTCAGGGAGCTGGATCAGGCCAGGGACCGTCTGGCAAAGAGGCTGAGCAACATTTACCGGGACGGACAGCTGAGCTTCATTGATGTCCTGCTCGACACCGCCACCTTCGAAGATTTCGTGAGCCGGTTCGACCTGCTGAGCCGGATCAGCGCCCAGGACCGGTCTGTCGTCGATGAGGTATTTGCTTTCAAAACCGAGGCGGCAGGCATCCAGAAAGAGCTCGAGGATGCCAGGCAGCGGCAGGAGGAGCTCCTGGCTACTGTTGAGGAAGAAAAATCCGGCATCGAGTCCCGGTTGGCCGCGCGAGAGGACCTGCTATCGGGGATAGAAGGGGAGGTTGCAGAACTTCTGGCCCGGCAGATTGAGCAGGAACGGGCAGGAGGCCAGCCAGGAAGTGAAGCTTCGGCGCCCGCGGCAGATCTCCCCGCTTCGGGCGCCGGCGCCAATCAATGGTCGCCGGCGCCGGGCAACCCTTCCCCTCCACCTCCATCAAACGGCGGCGTAGTATCCATTGCCATGCAATATCTGGGCGTCCCTTATGTCTGGGGCGGTTCGTCTCCAAGCGGGTTTGACTGTTCCGGGCTGGTTAAATACGTGTTCGCGCAGGTAGGCATTTATCTGCCGCACTCCGCCGCGGCCCAGTACTATTATGGTACGCCGGTCAGCTATTCCCAGCTGGCGCCCGGTGACCTCGTGTTCTTCGGCAATCCGATCAGCCATGTGGGAATCTACGTCGGTGGCGGCAGCATGATCCATGCGCCTTTCGAAGGGGCGGTAGTTTCCATCACCGGCGTCAGCTGGGTCGCCGGTTACGCCGGAGCCGTGCGCCTGTAGTTCCGCTTCAGCGAACCTGAACCAACATTTCGCATCCGGTGTTGCTCTCCGGCATTGTATCTTTTTTCTCATTACTTCTCCTGATATGATTTGGCGTTGGCAACACCGCGCATATCGAATATCAAATTCCTGAACTGGGAGCAAGTTGGCAGACAAGCGAATATCCATCGGATTGCTCGGTTACGGAACGGTCGGTTCCAATGTCTACCGTCTCCTCGATGACCAGGCGCGGGATATCTCGGAAGCTACGGGAAGCAGCATCTTTATAAAAAAAATCCTGGTGCGCGATCCTTCCCAGCCGCGCCCGGGCGCTCCCCAGGACATTTTCACCAGTGATTTCGCCGATATCCTCGACGACGATGAGATCAGCATTGCGGTGGAGCTGATCGGTGGAGTCGACCCGGCTTATGACTTTGTCTCAGATTTACTGAAAAAGGGCAAGGCGGTAGTCACAGCCAACAAACAGTTGCTTTCCCGGCGGGGCGCCCACCTTTTTGAGCTCGCCCGGGAAAACAGCACCCGCATCCAGTTCGAGGCCAGCGTCGCCGGAGCGATCCCCGTTATCAAGGTGCTGAGGGAATCTATGGTGGCTGCTGACCTGAAGAGCATCTCTGGCATTGTCAACGGTACTACCAACTACGTGCTCACTGAGATGGGACGCACCGGCTCAAAGTACGAGGATGCCCTGGCCCGGGCCCAGGAACGGGGTTACGCCGAGGCGGATCCCACAGAAGACATCAACGGCAAGGATGCCGCCGCCAAGATGGCGATCCTGGCATCGATTGCTTTCCACACCCCGGTCGGGCTCGATGACGTCGCCTGCGCCGGCATCGAGAACATCAGCTCGCTGGACATCGCCTTTGCCGGGGAGCTCGGCTATACCATCAAGCTGCTTGGAGTGGCCAGGTTATACGGCGAGCGCGTAAACGTGAGAGTGCATCCCGCCCTGGTGCCGGATGACCATCCCCTGGCCACGGTCAGCGGCGCCTATAATGCTGTTTTTCTGAAGGGAACAGCGATCGACGAAATCATGCTCTCGGGACCGGGGGCGGGAGGAATGGAGACCGCCTCAGCCGTCCTCAGCGACATGGTTTCCATCGTGACCCGCCCGCAGGTGTCGCCTCTGGAGAATCCCGTTGCCTACCGGAACCTCGGGTTCTTTCCGGATGACGATGTCGTGTCGACCTTTTATCTGAGGCTTGAGGTCAAGGATGAACCCGGGGTCCTGGCGGCCATCGCCCGCGTGTTCGGAGACAACGGCGTCAGCATCGAGAGCGTCATCCAGAAGGGGCGGGGAGCCCATGCGGAGCTGGTCATGATCTTCCATCCGGTGCGGGAAGCCAGCTTCCAGGCCGCTCTGGACACGATCGTGAATCTGGAGGGAGTCAGGGGGAAACCCCGGCCGATCCGGGTCGAGGGCAAGGAACATGAACACTGACATTGCTCCCCAGCGAGGTATGGCGCTGATCGAAAAATACCGCCGTTTTCTTCCGGTTTCCGAAAATACACCGGTGGTCAGCCTCGCTGAGGGCGGCACACCCCTGCTCTACGCCCCGCGGCTCAGCGGACAGCTAAAAATCGACCTGTACCTCAAGCTGGAAGGGATGAACCCAACCGGCAGCTTCAAGGACCGCGGCATGACCATGGCGGTTTCCAAGGGCCTGGAGGAGGACGCCAAGGCGGTCATCTGCGCCTCCACGGGAAACACGTCGGCGGCGGCGGCCGCGTACGCGGCCCGGGCGGGAATCCGCTGCATCGTCATCATCCCCGAAGGCAAGATCGCCGCCGGCAAGATGGCGCAGGCGGTGGCGCACGGAGCCGAGGTCCTCACCATCCCCGGCAATTTTGACAACGCGCTTGACATCGTTCGCCAAATTGTTGAGGAGTACCCGGTCCACTTGGTCAACTCCATCAACCCCTTCCGGCTGGAGGGGCAGAAGACCGGGGCCTTCGAAGTTGTCGACACGCTGGGCCGCTGCCCCGATCACCTGGCAATACCAGTGGGCAACGCCGGCAATATCACCGCTTACTGGAGAGGTTTCAACGAATACCTGCGGGAGGGCCTCTGTGAGAGCCTGCCCCGCATGATCGGCTTCCAGGCCGCTGGAGCCGCGCCGCTGGTCCTGGGGCATCCGGTGGAGCATCCGGAAACGGTGGCCACGGCTATCAGGATCGGCAACCCGGCCCGGGGCGGCGAGGCCCTGGAAGCGGCCCGGGACTCCGGCGGCTTCATCGACATGGTTACTGATGATGAGATCATCGGCGCTTATCACCGCGTGGCCGCCACCGAGGGCGTCTTTTGCGAACCGGCCTCAGCGGCGGGCATCGCCGGCGTCATCAAGAAACGGGATCAGGGCGTCATAAAGGCGGGGGCTACTGTGGTCTGCGTGCTGACCGGGCACGGCCTTAAGGATCCCGACACCGCCATCCTCACCGGTCCAGGCCCCACCCGCGTCCCCGCTGATTATAACGAGGTGGTCAGAAAGCTGGGGTTATGAATCCTGGCATCCCGATGAAATACCTGATCCTCATCCCTGACGGCTCCGCTGATCAGCCCCGGGACGAGCTGGGAGGGCAGACCCCGCTTCAGGCCGCTTCAACGCCCAACTCCGCCAGGCTGGCCACGGCCGGCAGCATAGGCCTCGTACAGACCATCCCGGAAGACCTGCCGGCCGGGAGTGATGTGGCCAACCTCTGTGTGATGGGATACAACCCCCATGAATATTACACCGGCCGGGCCCCTCTGGAAGCTGCCAGTCTCGGGCTCAGGATGTACCCGGGAGATGTGGCCTTCCGTTGCAACCTGGTGCACGTGGAGGATGGCGTTATGCGCGACTTCTCAGCTGGTCATATCGGCACGGAGGAGGCAACCCGGTTGCTGGCCCTGGTGCAGCAGGATCTGGGAGGCGCCGAGGCTTCGTTTTACCCGGGCCTGAGTTACCGCCACATCATGATCTCCCGGGGCAAGGGACTCAGGGCAGCCTGCACCCCGCCCCACGACATCACCGGACAGCCGGTGGCCGGGCACCTGCCTGAGGGCGAAGACGCGGGCTGGCTGCGAGGTCTGATGGAGAGCTCTGCCCGCCTGCTTGAGGACCATCCGGTAAACGCCGCCCGCGTAGCGCGGGGAGAGGCTCCGGCAAACATGATCTGGCTCTGGGGCCAGGGTACAGCGCCGCGGCTTCCTCGTTTCCGCGAGCGCTTCGGCCTCGACGGTTCCGTGATCTCGGCTGTAGACCTGGTAAAGGGCCTGGGGACATATGCAGGCCTGAAAGTGGTCCGGGTTCCCGGGGCCACCGGATGGCTCGATACCGATTACGCGGCCAAGGGACGGTCCGCTCTGGAAGAGTTGGAGCAGAGGGATTTGGTTTATGTTCATGTCGAGGCCCCCGACGAAGCCTCGCACGCCGGTGACGTGAAGGAGAAGATCAAGGCCATCGAGCGTTTCGACGCCGATCTGCTGGGAACAATCCTGTCCGGCCTGGACAGCTTTCCGGAGCACCGCATCCTGATGCTGCCGGACCACGCCACGCCACTTTCCACCAAAACCCATAACCACGACCCCGTGCCTTTCCTGTTTTATGATCCGTCCCGGCCGGCCCAGGGACAGGGGCTTGCCTTCGACGAGGAATCGGCGCGCCAAAGCGGCTGGAAGTTCATGCGCGGCTGGGAGCTGATGGAATGGTTTATCCGGTCGGGTTGAGGCGGGTGGATGGCTTGCGTTATCCAAGTTGTCCCGGGTAGGGGCTCTCCTCACGGAGGGCATAGATCTCCTGCCCGTATTCCTCCTCCTCGATTCCCCCGAACAGCGCCTCCGAGCCGGCTACTATATCCAGCAGCTCGGCCGTAATCTGGCCCTGGCGCTGGTGGTTGAGCTGGCGTTTCAGGTCATCCAGATACTCACCAATGTTTCGCTCCGCTACCTGCATGGCCAGCAGCCGGCTGGAATTCTCGCTCATCAATGATTCTACGAAAGCACCGTGCAGGCTGATGAACAGGTAATTGCTTGCGAGCGCGGTAAAGAGCTCGCGCCAGTTCATGACGATCTCCGGACGCGAGCGCGACGGCCAGGGCCGGGCGGCCAGCTCCTCGAGCCATTCCGGATCCGGCGGATACAAATTTATCGCGACTGGCCTGTACGAAGCACCGGATCGCGGCCTGTGAAAAAAGAGCGTGACCCGGTCAAGGAGTTCCCGGCGCCGGAGATCCTCCAGATGGATGAAAACGTCATGGGCAGTTCCTCGCGCCATGGCCATTGAGCCAGGGAGCGGAAAATGGCGGCTTACCGGCACCCTGGCCGAAGCCAGCCGGTAATTTACGTGCTCGCCCATAGCCAGCACAGTGAGCTGGCCAGGCCCGCTTCTTTCCAGCCCGTCCAGCCATTCCTGGAAATACTCCACGATCTGCTCGTTAAACTGCCCGGAAAGCACCTGTTCTGAACCGAAAATGATGGCGCATAACCGGCCTGCCGGCCCGTTCCCGAATTCCACATCCCGCGGGCGGTTCATCAGAGCTCCCTGAAGTCCCAGCTCAACCGCGCGCCTGGCAACCGACAAGGCGGCCAGGGACTGTTCCATGCGGCGGATACCGGCCATGGCCAGAACCTTCATGGCTCCTACGATCGACTGCATGTCCTCACCGGTGTCAATCCGGTTTCTAAGCGATTCCAGCGTCGGCATCGGCCTGCTTCAGCTCCTCCAGCGTGTTCCTTATACGGTAGGTTATGGCATCCAGATCCTTGGTCCCGAGCTCCTTGCCTTCCAGGATATGCCGGCTTAGCTCCGGCAGGTGGAGCGCCATCTCTTCCTGCACCTTCTGCTTGGCCGCCTCTATCCGCGAAAGGGGCACGCCGTCGAGATACCCCCGGGTGACCGCCAGCAATATGGCTATCTGCTGGGGAGCGGTCCGGGCCTGGTACTGCGGCTGCCGGAGGGCCTCGCGGACACGGCGGCCCCGCTCCAGAGCGCGGGCAGTCTTCTCCTCCAGGGTGGCGCCAAATCGCGAAAAGGTCTCCAGCTCCTCGAATTGTGAGTACGAGAGCTTCAGATCTGCGGCTACTGCCTTGTAGGCCGGAAGCTGAGCCTTGCCTCCCACCCGGGAAACGGACCGGCCCACGTCAACCGGCGGCAAAATGCCCTCCTGAAAGAGTCTGGGCGAGAGGTATATCTGTCCATCAGTAATCGAGATCAGGTTGGTGGGAATGTAGGCGGCGATATTCTGGGCCTCCGTCTCCACGATGGGAAGAGCCGTCAGCGACCCTCCCCCGAGCTCGTCGTTCAGCCTTGTGGACCGCTCCAGCAGCCGCGAGTGCAGATAAAAAATATCGCCCGGATAGGCCTCCCTCGCCGGCGGACGCCTCAGAAGCAGCGAGAGCTCCCGGTAGGCCCGCGCGTGCCGCGTGAGGTCGTCATAAACTATGACGACATCGCGCCCCTGCTCCATGAAGTATTCCGCCACGGACGTGGCTGCGTAGGGTGCGGCGTACCTGAGGCCCAGCGGATCCTCGCCGGCAGCCACCATTACCACACAGTTCTCCATCGCTCCGTGACTGCGCAGGTCGTCTACCAGCCCGGCCACCGCGGAACTGCGCTGTTCAAGGGCGCAATATACGCAGATAACATCGGTTCCGGCCTGGCTGATAATCGCGTCCGTGGCGATTGCGGATTTTCCGGTATGCCGGTCGCCCAGAATCAGCTCACGCTGGCCACGGCCGATTGGAATCAGCGCGTCAATAACCTGGATTCCGGTCATGAGCGGCACGCTCACCGGCGCCCGGTCCATTATCGGCGGCGCCGGCCGTTCGATGGGCCACCTCTCGGAAAACGCCACCGGACCCAGATTGTCCAGCGGGCGGCCTTTGGCATCGACCACGCGGCCCAGAAGCCCATGCCCCACCGGTATGTCCACCACCCGGCCGGTACGCCGCACCTCCTGGCCCGCTTCGACGCCCTCCAGACTGTCCAGCATCACGACCGCTACTTCCCTGGGTTCCAGATTGATGGCGATGCCCAGCTTGCCGCCGGCGAATTTAACCAATTCTTCCGACCTCACCCCGGGAATGCCCCCGACCTTGGTGATGCCCTTGCCTACCGAGCGGACAGTGCCCGACTCCTCAAAACTGAGCCGAGGTTCCCGGCCGCGGGTCGCGTCCTCGATGACGTCAAAAGCCTCATCCACCGCGTTCCGGAGCCCGTCGCTTTCACGCGAATTTGCCATCACTCGGGCGAACTCCCGGCAAAAGACCAGGCCAGGCGCTCCTCCATCGCTTCCAGGTAGCTCTGTATGCTCCAGGCCGCCCTCCAGCCGCCGGCCCTCAGCTCGATGCCGCATATAAGGTCCGGAGAAACCTCGAACCGGACCCGGATCCCGTCCCTGACCGGCTCTGCTCTGGCGTCGGCATGCCTCTTAAGCTTTGCTTCGACCACGGTTTTGATCCTGCTGCTTACGCCTTCGTCGATTGGAAATGCCGTGAGCACGGCGACCCCCTGCTCAGGACCGGCCGCCACTGCGGCCAGACGGGACCAGTCCTCGGCTTCAATCCCTTCGAGCCGCTTGAGGAAGATCTCGATCATGTGGCGCTCCAGATCCTCCCCGGCCATGTCATCCAGCGCCTGGCGGGACACCCGGCAAACCTCCTCGCCCATGCGGCGGCGCAAATCCTTGAAGAAAGATTGCTTCTCACGCTCTATGGCTTTATGCCAGCGGGCCTTGGCCTCCCTGATCTCATCCCGAGCCTGCCGCATCGCTTCCCGCTTCCAGGCCTCCGCCTCGTCCTGGGCATGGGCAAGAATCTCCGCGCGGCGGTCTTCGAGCTCCTGCCGCTTCTCCCGGCTGATCCGCGCTTCCCGCTTGGCCTTTTTCTCCCTGATGCGTGCTTCGTATACCCGCTCGGCGATCTCGTTCTCGCGCCTGTCCATGGTCCTCACGATGGGCTTGTAGAGGAAGCGTTTGAGCAGCAGCACCAGCACCAGAAAGTTGACGATCTGAGCGGATGTCGTAAAAAGATCGATCTCCATCTGGCTCGGCTCCTATCCGCCTCTGAAATGGCCCCAAAACGGATTGACAAATATCAGTATTATGGAGATGACGAAGCAGTAGATGGCTATCGATTCAATCATGGCCATGCCCACGAACAGGATGCGGGTGAGTACATCCGATTCGTCCGGCTGCTGGGCGATCGACCTGAGCGCCCGCGACACCGCCCGGCCCATCGCCAGAGCCGGCGCGATGGAGCCGATGGCCATGGTCAGACCCGCCACCACCATTGAGACGATGCCAATAATGGCGATGTTATCCATCCTGCTCTCCTTTCTCCTGGACCTGTGGCCGGCCGGAGGATGATTGCGGCTTCTGGCCATTTCTTTTTTCGCGGATCACATGTTCCCGCGCGCTGCTGGCAGAAGCGATGTAGATCGACGCCAGCATCGCGAATATGTAGGCCTGTATCTGACCGATGAGCAGGCCGAAAGCTTTCATGACCACAGGCAGCAGGAAAGGAAGGATGGCCAGCAACGCTCCCGCGATCAGGATTTCGCTCATCATGCTGCCGAACAGCCTTACCGCCAGGGTAAGGGTCCGGACCGCCTCCCCCATGACATGCAAAGGCAGCAGGATGACGGAGGGCTCGATGTAGTGCTTGAGGTAACCCTTGACTCCGACATTGGCAATGCCATAGATAGGCACGGCGAAGAACACGCAGAGCGCCAGCGCCACCGTCGTTGACAGCGAGCTCGTCGGCGGATGGTATACGGGAAAGATGATGAGCAGGTTGGAAAAGGATATGAACAGGAAAAGTGTCCCGATGAAAGGCAGGTAGCGCGGCACGTCCGGTCCCAGCATGTCGCGGATATGGTTGCGGATGACAGTGACTACGGCCTCGAATATGCTCTGCGACCGCGAAAAAGGCGGATACAGCCGGTGTCCCCTGGTGGCCAGCCACGCCAGAAAGACTATCAGAGCCATCACCGCCCAAGTCGTCACGATGGTCAGGTTGAGGTGAACCGGCCCCCGGCTCCAGAAAACGGTTGAGTCTGGGCTTAATTCCACACGCGCTCCTCTCCGGTGGTGACTACTGCCCGTTCGGCGACACATCCTGGCGTTTTCCGGCGGCCCGGACGGCAGCGCTGGACCAGCAGGCAACGGGCCGCCATGACTCCCGCCAGGAAGGCGAGGAGTCCCTGCCAGCCGCCGGCGGCGGCGGCCAGGTAAAGCCCCGCCAGACAGATTCCCAGCCGGCCGAGATAGCTGCCGAACACCAGCGTCCCGGGATGCGGAGACCCGGGAAGGCGCCTGAGAGTAAGCCAGAGGCCTCCAAAATAAGCACCGCCCAGCCCGGCTCCGGCCGCCAGGGACAGGATTATCACGACGGACGTGTTCATTTCGGCGTTTGATCCTTTCTGCGGATCCAGTACCAGGCATTCAGGCTGCCCAGGAAGAGCCCGGCCAGCATCAGCGCCAGGCTCCAGGAAAAGGGACCGGGCCACCGGTCGTCGATCCACCGTCCTGCCAGGAGCCCCAGCAGGGTGGGGATGACTATCGACCAGCCCGTCAGGTTGAACCTCGCGAAGTCATACCAGAAACGGGAATTTCTGCGCCTGGTGTTAATCTTTCTCCTCCTTCTGGAGGTATCGGCGGGTGATTTCCGCTCCCAGGCCGGCCACTACCTCTTCCGCCTGCCGCTCCCTCTCCGCGCCCTCAGGAGCAGCCGGCGCGGCCTCCGGCCTTGCGGCCGAAATCAGGATTTCGTCGCCGCACTTGACAAGCAAGCCCTTCTCCAGCCTGAGACTCCGTGGCCGGCCTTCGACGTCATCAAATATCAGCAGTCCGGGAAACAGTAGAGAGATGAAATCCACATGATGCGGCAGGATGCAGAAATAGCCGTCCGGCCCCATGGCGGCCAGCTTCGTGACCTCCTGCTCCATCAGCTTGCCGGCTTCTTCTGCCAGCTTCAGCTTCATGACTGTCTCACCCCGGCTTCCTCCTCCCCTGCTGCTTCCAACAACTCGTCTTCGTCCGTACCTTCATCCATTCTATCCGCCGGTTCCCTTATCCTTGCCTCGTCGATGGCGCCTATCATGTACAGGGTGCTTTCCGGGAAGCCGGCGAACTCGTCGCTGAGGATCCGCTCACAGCCATCCAGAGTCTGCTCGAGCTCGGCGAAACGGCCTTCATAGCCGGTAAACTGTTCGGTCATGAAAAAAGGCTGGGTCAGAAAACGGTCCAGCCGCCTGGCCCTCTGCACGGTGCGCTTGTTTTCCGGCGACAACTCCTCCAGTCCCAGCATGGCGATGATGTCCTTGAGTTCTTCATACTCGGCCAGCGTTCTCCGTATCTCCATGGCGATACGATAATGCCGCCCGGAAACGATGGTGGGTGAAAGCATCCGGGAATGGGACTTGAGCGGATCGATGGCCGGATAGAGCCCCTGGCTGGCCCGCTGCCGGGAAAGAACTATGGAAGCTGACAGATGGGAGAAGGTATGGACTGCCGCCGGATCGGTAAAGTCATCGGCGGGCACATACACGGCCTGGATGGAGGTGATGGCGCCCGCCTGGGTGCTGGAGATCCGCTCCTGGAGTTCGGCTATGTCGGTCGCCAGCGTGGGCTGATATCCCACCCGGGAGGGCAGCTGTCCCATAAGTCCCGAAACCTCGGCCCCGGCCTGGATAAAGCGGAAGATGTTATCGATGAGCAGGAGCACATCCTGATGGGCGTCATCGCGGAAATACTCGGCGATGGTCAGGGCGGCGTGGCCTACCCTGAACCGGGCGCCCGGCTGTTCGTTCATCTGGCTGAAGATGAGCACAGCGTTGTCGAGCACGCCGGCGCTTTTCATCTCCCGGTAGAGCTCCTCACCTTCGCGAGAGCGCTCACCGATGCCGCAGAAGACGCTGACACCCTCATGGCGCTTGGCCACATTGTGGATGATCTCCATGATCAGCACGGTCTTGCCCACCCCGGCGCCGCCGAAGAGGCCGGCCTTGCCGCCGAGTTCCAGGGGCGCCAGCACGTCGATGATCTTGATGCCGGTAGGGAAGATCCGTGAGCTGACCGCCTGGCTTGCCAGGGGGGCCGGTTCCCCGTGAATCGATCGCCACCCGGCAATCCGGGCCTCGCCGCGCTTGTCGATGAACTCTCCGAACACGTTTAACACGCGCCCTTTCAGATGCTCGCCCACGGGAACCCGCAGGGAATGGCCGCTATCTGTTATGACCGCCCCCCGTTCCAGACCCCGCACCGGCGTCAGCGCCACGCCACGCACTACCCGGGAATTGAGCTGCGTGGCGACCTCGACAACGACCTGGCCCTCTTCGCCGGCACGGAGTTCATTGTTGATCTCGGGCAGACGCCTGGGAAAAAAGGCGTCCACGATGCTGCCCCTGACCGACACGACCAGGCCGTCGTTGACAGGGGGCTCTGCCTGGCCGCGGTTGCCGAGTACGATCGCGCCTTTATCCCGATCTGGTTCGTCAGATTCGAACATGTCCAGGTGATCCTTGCCGGGTGATCCCGGCGGGTTCCATTTTGGGAGGACAGGAAATACGCCTATTCATGCGTAAATAAGATTCCCGGGTTAACGGAAGTGTTAACCTTTAAGCGAAGCGGGGACCCTTCCCCCAAGAGGGAGGGGCATTTAATAAAAAGGTGGATATCCGATAGGGGGCATAAAATCCGCCGCCCGATTAACGTTCTGCATCAAATTCCGGCGGCTCCATCAGGGCTCCCCGGTCCGCCGGTCCGGCAAGGCGCGCGTACACCGCCAGCAACCCCTTCCGCTGCGGCGCCCTCCAGGGTTTCATGGCCGCCAGCCTCCGGTCGAGAAGGTTGGCCATTTCGCGGGAAGAGCCTTCCCGGCCGCCGGACGCCACCAGGTCGATCGTGCCGGTATCCAGGTCGATCCGGACCCGGTCGCCATCCTCGACCGCTCCAATTGGCCCCCCGGCCGCCGCCTCCGGGCTGACATGTCCGATACAGGGGCCCCGTGTCGCTCCCGAAAACCGCCCGTCGGTCACCAGCGCAACCCCTTCATTGAGCTCCTGGTCGATAGCCAGGGCAGCCGTCAGGTAGAACATTTCGGGCATCCCCGCAGCCCGGGGTCCCTCGAACCTGATGACGATGACTTCTCCGGGGCTGATCCCACCCGCCAGCGCCGCATTGAGGGCGGCCTCCTGACCGTCAAAGACGCGAACCGTTCCCTCAAAAAACCTCATCGATTCTGCCACTGCGGAGCGCTTGCAGACGGCGCCGCGAGGAGCGATGTTTCCAAAAAGCACGGCCAGGCTACCCTGCGGTTCGAGCGGACTTGAGGCCGGTCTGATGATATCGGCGACCTCCAGGCCCAGCTCCTCAAGCTTCCGGGGCGCCTTGTCAAAGCTGCCGGCGGCGTTCAGCTCCTTCAGGTTATCGCCTACGGTCCGCCCGGTAACGCTGCCGGCGTCGAGGTTTAGATGATCCCTGATTTCCCACATGAGTCGCGGCACCCCGCCCGCGTGCCAGAACAGGTCGGCGGTATGTTCGCCCGATGGTCGCAGATTCAGTATCCAGGGAACCCGGTTGTTTATCTCCCTCACCCTGTCCCAGGAGAAGGGGAGGCCAAATTCGGCCGCCAGGGCCGGCAGATGGATCATGGCATTGGTGGAGCCGCCGGCCGCGGCGTGAACCACCAGGGCATTCTCAAGCGCCCTCTCGTCGGCGATGTCCGCCGCCACGGTCCCACTTGCCACCAGCGCCGCCGCGGCCTTCCCGGTCGCCTGTGCCAACCGGGCCTGGCGGGGCTCCGTGGTGGGGCAGCACGCAGACCCCGGCAACGCCAGCCCCAGGGCCTCTGTGAGTATCTGCATAGTGACGGCCGTTCCCAGGAAATTACAGGCGCCCGGGCAGGGAACCGCGGTGAGACTGTGATGGCGGTATTGCTCCTCGCTGATTTCCCCGCGTCTGAGCCTGGCATAAAGCTCGGCAACGCGGTCAACAGAAATGTCCCCGGGACCGGTGTGCATGACGCCTCCGGGGAGAAAGATGACCGGCCGGTTCAGCCTGGCTGCTGCGATCAGGTGCGCGGGTATCGCCTTGTCGCAGCCGGAGACCGCCAGCCAGCCGTCGAAATGCCCCGCCTTGAAATGAAGCTCGGCCGCCATGGCCAGCAGTTCCCGGGAGGCCAGCGAGTAACTCATGGCCTCGGTTCCCTGGGCGATGCCGTCGCAGATATCGGTGCAGCTATAGCGGGCCACCGCCAGACCGGCCTGCCTGGCCCCTTCCCGGGCCAGATCAACCAGCCCAGGCAGGTGTACGCTGCCTGGATGCGACTCCCCGCCGCTGCTTTCAATCAGGAGCCAGGGCTTTTTCAGATCTTCGGGCTTCCAGCCGCATCCGATCCTGAGCGGGTCTACCTCCGGCCCCCACCGCATTCGCTGACTGTGAAGTTGAGGACGGGAATTATACCCGCGCATCTTCGCGCAGACTGGCCTCGGCCCTTGATGCCGCCGCTTTCTGCTCGTCCGTGAGCCAGTTCTGGGCCCAGGAATATTCGGTGTCCCAAAAGCTTTCCGCCGACCGTTCAAGTTCCTCCGCGTACCGGTCGAGCCCTTCGCTCAGATCTGTTATCAGGGTATCGGCGCCCTCATGCGTGCTGTAGGCGCCAAATTGCTCAACCGCTTTGCGGATCACCTTGGGATGGTCGATTATGGGACATGGCCTCAGCAGGTTGTGGCCGAAAGGCTGACGGTCGCGGATAGACTGAAAGAAGGGCGATTTGAGTGCTTCCAGCAAAGTCGTCTCCTTGACGTTGTCGGTGGCGAAATGACAGAAGACGCACGGCTCGACATCGCCTTTGTTGTTTATGTGCACGTATTTGCGCCCGGCCGCCAGGCAGCCTCCGGTTAAAGTCCCGTCTCCCCAGAAATCGCCCACCAGAACCGGTTTCTCCCGACGTATCCGGTTTACTCCCTCGCGCAGCTTGTGGCGCTCGGCCGGGGTAGGCATGTATGCCAGATCGGGTGACTTCCCAATGGGGACATAGGAGAAATAGTAGCCGTAGGAGACGCCCTTCCCGATCATCAGATCCGCGAAACTGTCGCTGGTAATCACATCTATGTTCCGGCGCGAAGCCGTGGTGCTGAATGCGAAAACCGCACCCCGCTCATGAAGCCTGTCCATGGTCCGCATTACCTTCTGAAAGGTGCCGGCGCCCCGCCTGGCGTCGGTCTCTTCCTCAAAGCCTTCCACGCTGATAGCGGGGGCGACATTGCCCAGTTCAACCAGGCGAACTGCCATTTTGTCGTCGATGAGCGTGCCGTTGGTGTATATCTGGAAAGCGACGTCATCATGCTTGTCGATCAAACCCAGGAGAGGCCGGTAAACAAATGGCTCACCGCCTGTGATGACAAAGAACCGGATGCCCATCTCCTTTGCTTCCGTTATGAGCCGGTCCATGACCTCGGCCGGCAGGTCGTCGGCTTTGGTGTAGTTCCCTGCATAGCACCCGACGCAATCAAGATTGCACCGCATGGTCGGGGAGATGACGATCAGGTTGGGAACGCTGACGCCTTCCTGCTCGATCAGGCGCCTGGATACCTCCGGGTCGCGGAAGAAAAGGCTGACGATAGTCCTGGCAAAATAGTTTTTTCGCACATTGGGATGAACGTTTTTTAGCACCCGGTTGAAATACTCGGCGCCGGGACCGCCTGGCGCCAGGTAGCCGCTCATCCAGTCCGCTACCATCCGCTGCTGCTTGGTCTTGGCGAGCCGGCCCAGAGCCTGGGCCACACGCTGATAATTCCGGTCCGGTGAATGTGCCAGAACATTCAGAGACTGGCTGAACACCCGTTCCGCCGCCTCATGCCTCGCACGATTGAAAACTCCCTTGCCGCGAGAAATCAGATTGAGATCCATGGCAATCTCCCCTTAATCTTCCTCACATGAAACTGTTTTGTATAAATCTATCGAAAAAAATGGCGCATGAAAAATTTTTTTTAAGGGCGAACCAAAGAGAAATACGGGTATAGAATGACGCGGGTACGCAATATTGTTATTACTTCTAAAGCCGATGACATGTTTGATAGAATACGCAAGAAGATTCCTATGTAAAGGATGGACCATTCTGCCACCCTCCATGATTAATTTTCTGCAAGAATGTACCCTCCTGCAAAAAAATCGAAACCGCAGCTCCATATACCTCCCTTTTTATCGCCATGTCCAGCCCTGATGTAACCAACGGCCGGCAGATCAAGATCGGCGACGAGTATTTCGAGGTGCTTGCCGAGGACGCCGGACGCGTACTGGCCCAGGGCGAACCCTTTGTCATTGTCGATGTCAAGAAGGAAAAGCTCGTGGTCAAGGAAGGTGAGCTCTTCCTTTACAGCGATATCGAGGGTAATGTGGCCCGCGAAGATACGTCCGGCCTGGGGCTTTATTACCAGGACACCCGGTTTCTGAGCACCTTTAACATGACGCTTCTCGGCTCGACGCCGGTTTTGCTGTCATCCACAGCGGACCGTGGCTTCATGAGCCAGATTGAGCTTACCAACGCGGATTTTATGTCTGCCGACGGCACCGTAGTCCCGCAGGAAACGATCAACATCCGGCGCATCCGGGTGATCAACGACAAGCTCTACGAACTGGTCCGGATCAAGAACTACAACCATTTCCCTGTGGATGTCTCGCTCCAGATCGAATTCGACTCTGATTTCGCCGACATGTTCGAGGTCCGCGGCACCAAGCGCACCAAGTACGGCATCCGCCTGGCTCCCAAGGTGGCGGAGGACTCCATCCTGCTGGCTTATCACGGCCTTGATGCCATTCTCCGAAAAACCATGATCAGGCTGGAAACGCCGCCCTCGTCCATCGAGGGGACAACCGCCGTTTACCGTTTCCAGCTGAAGCCCAGAGAGCGGCGGGTCATCAAGCTCAGCGTCGAGCCCGTTCTGCCCACCACCGGGGAGAGGGAGACCGATTTCAACAGGGCCATCGGCGAAATCAGGAAGAGCTATGAAGCCTGGTTCGAGACTTCCAGCCAGATCGTAACCGACAATGAGCTGTTTACAGCCGTGCTCCGAAGCAGCCAGCGTGACATCCGTATGCTCTGGACAAGTACCGAGATGGGCCATTTTCTGAGCGCCGGAGTGCCCTGGTTCGTGACCCCGTTCGGGCGCGACACCCTCATCACCTGCCTGCAGATAATGATGTTGGACCCCCATCCGGCCAGAGAGACAGCCCGGGTATTCACACAACTGCAGGGCAGGACCCTGGATCACTGGCGCGACGAGGAGCCGGGCAAGATCTTCCACGAAGTCAGGAGGGGCGAGCTGGCCAATATCAGGGCCATACCGCACACACCTTACTTCGGCAGCGCCGATGCCACGGCTCTTTACCTGGTGCTTGTGTCTGACATCGTCAAATGGACAGGTGACCTCGAATTCGCCCGCTCAATGGTTGATTCGATAGATATGGCCCTGGCCTGGATCGACACTTATGGAGACGCCGATGGCGATGGCTTCGTGGAGTACGAGACAAAATCCAGAAGGGGCCTGATAAACCAGGGCTGGAAGGACTCCGGAAACTCCGTGGTGCATACCGACGGACGCCTGGCTGGAACTCCGATCGCTCTTTCTGAAGTGCAGGCCTATGTCTATTACGCCAAGCGCCGCATGAGCCAGCTATTCGATCTGCTGGGCGACCGCGAACGGGCCGCTGGCCTGGCTCGTCAGGCGGAAGAGCTCAAGAAAAAATTCAACGAGGTTTTCTGGATGGAAAAGGAGGGGTTTTTCGCGCTGGCCCTGGATGGAGACAAGAATCCGGTTCGCACGGTGACGTCCAACCCTGCGCACGGGCTTTGGGCGCGCATCGTGGACGAGGAAAAGGCCTCTGTTCTGGCCGGGCGGCTTATGCAGCCCGATATGTTTTCCGGGTGGGGGATCCGCACCATGAGCAAGTCTTCCATCAACTACAATCCCATGAGCTATCATAACGGCAGCGTATGGCCTCACGACAACTCTTTGATCATTCGCGGTCTGAAAAAGTATGGTTTCAACGAGGAGGCCGAAAGAGTGGCCACGGGCCTGTTCGAGGCGGCCCTGCATTACGACTATTACCGCCTTCCGGAGCTGTTTTGCGGATTCACCAAGCGTTCAATCAGCAGGCCGGTCAGTTATCCGGTGGCTTGCAGCCCCCAGGCCTGGGCTGCCGGCTCCATGTTCATGATTTTGCAGGCGCTGCTGGGCATCGAGGCTGACGCGCCCGCGAATACCCTGTACGTGGAAAGCCCGATGCTGCCGCGCTGGCTTAAAGACGTGGACATCAAGAGCCTCAGGGTGGGCAAGGCGGCGATCTCTCTGAAATTCCGCCGCGATGGAGAAGTCACTTCGTTCGTGGTGACCGAAAAGGTCGGCAACATCCGCACCATCGTCACCGAATAGGAGCCTAAACCACTCCCAGCTCCGCCAGCGCCGCTTTCAATTCTTCCTTCTGTTTGCCGGTCAGATCAAGCAAGGGCGGCCTCACATGCGACTCCGGCAGCCCCTTGAGCTCAAGCGCCGCCTTGGTGGCAGCTACCCAGGGAAAAGCCGCAAGCACCTTCCTCACGTCGCTAACCTTGCGGCCGACCGCGGCTGCATCGCCCCGGCCGCCGCGGGCCTCCCAAAGATCCCGGATCAGCCCGGGAAAGGCATTGGCGACGCCCGAGATCAGGCCGGCCGCGCCGCCGGCCACCGCCTCTCCCGCGAGGCTGTCACTTCCGCCAAATATCTTTAGCTGCGGATACCGGCCGATCAATTCCCGTGTGCGGGCCGGATCGCCGCCGGAATCCTTTATTCCCGAAAGATTGCCGTGATCCAGCAATGACTCGATCATGCGGTCGCTGATCGCTAACCCGGAATACATGGGTATGCTGTAAAGGACGATGGGCAAGCTGGTCGCGGATAGCACCCGCCGGTAAAAACTGATTATGCCGTCCTCGCCGGCGTCCCTGAAATAGAAAGGAGGCACTACCAGGGCCGCGTCCGCTCCCGAGTCCTGCGCGAAAGAGACCAGGTCCAGAACCTCCGGCAGGCTGCAGGAACCGCAGCCTGCGATCATATACATATTCCCTCGTGCGGCCGCCGCGACCTCGAGCACCTTTTTCTTCTCGTCCAGTGTCAACGAAGGAAACTCGCCATTGGTGCCGGCCGGCACGATGCCATGGGCCCCTTCCCGCCCGATGAGCTCAAGATGTTTCTCGATCATCCCGTAATCGATCTCGTCGCCGCCGGACTTGAAGGGGGTGATCGTCGCCACCGCGACTCCGCCAATTCCCTCCATGACAGCCTCCTATCTCCGGATAAGCACGGCTCTGGCGGGTGCTCCGTCCGCGTCGAGAACTTTAAGGGGCAGGCAGGCAAGATCGTAATCACCCGGCTCAATTTCCGAGAGGTCTGTTCCCTCCAGCACGGTTATTCCCGAGCCCAGCAGCGCGTGATGCACATAATATTCTTCGGGCTTGAACTGCTCGATCGAAAGATAGTCGATTCCCACAAGTTTCACGCCCTGCTGGATCAGGTAATCCGCGCCATCGCCGGCCAAAGCCACAAAATCCGAGGCAAACTCCGGCCGGGCCCACAGTCCAGAATTGGTTGTCTTCATCAGCAGCCGCTCGGCGCCATCCGCCCCTGCCGCGATAAGGTTCTCGCGTGATATGAGCGCCTCGACTCCGGTCAGATCCACCACCCGGGCCGGCCCGACCAGCACCTCCAGGGGAATGCGGTCCACGGTCTCCCGGTTGTTCTCGAAGTGATGGGGCGCGTCAACATGGGTCCCGGTGTGCGACCCCAGCCTGAGCTCTGAGATATTCGAATCAGCCCCCTCGGCAATCCGCCTGACAGGTTCTACCACCGCCCCGGTATCACCCGGGTAGAACACCATGCCTGTATAGATGGGCACGGAGATGTCGATTATCTGCACGGGTACTCCTCCCTCCGGTATGAAAAACAAGATACGCTCACGTTCACCATCCAGTTCGCCGTTCCTTTTCCAGGCTTTTCCCCATTTTTTCACCTTGTTACCCTTCCGGGAGACCAGGCAGACTAATCCGTTGTCATTGCGCCGGTGCGAAGCGCTGGGGAGGCTGGTGTCCATGTAAAA
>JACUUL010000117.1 GCA_014859345.1 Thermoleophilia bacterium | reverse complement strand
TAATGTTGAATCTGTGATTCAACATTCAAGACCTGACCCCCTTCCGGGTTATTCCGGTTCCAGCCGGAAGATCAGCGTCTCCCGCGGCGTCCCCGGCCGGATGGCCTTCACCAGGCGCCATTCGGGGTGGGCGGCGTCATCCTCGAGAAGCACCTTGAGCTGGGGCCTTAAGTCGAAAATCATCTGCCTGCTTAAGACCATGTAATCGATTTCATGGTAACGGGCATACCCGGTCATGTCCTGATAATCTGCATAAGGAAGAAAGTGCGGGATGCCGCCCGCGTAAAAGGATGAAGGGGATTCCCGGCTCATGATGCGCTTTCCCTCCCCCGCGTTCTCTTTCAGCCACTCGCCCGCCTCCCTGAACTCAGCGACCTTTCCGGATGGAGTGGCGGCCACGGCGCCCGCGTAGGCCACAGTCGGCAGCAGCACCGCCGCGCCGATCAGCCAGGGCAGGCAGCGCGCCAGCGGTTTCTTCCAGGGACCGGCGATGCCGGCATCGAGGGTGCGCCTCCCCCAATCCTCCAGCTGCTGCCAGCCGGCGCCCATCAACACAGCGGAAAGAGCCAGATATGGCATGAAAAAGCGCCCGTGCGCGTACATGGACAGCACCAGGAGGGCCGGCGCCATCATCAAGATCAAAAAGCCGGTCCAGGCGGCCCGCTGCCGGTCCCAGCCCCGCCCGAACAGCCCCAGCCCCAGCAGGGGGAGCAGCCAGAGGGGCACGATCCGCGGCAGCAGGTCCGTGTAGAGCACATAGCTCTGCTTGGCGAATATCTTGGCAGCGACGCCCGGATAGCGGGCGATGAACCTGGTCAGATCCACATCATTCGGCAAAGTCATAACCTTGACCTGGGTCCCGTCTTCGGTCAACGACAGCATGTCCCGGTCCCATTCGACGGTTTCTAGCCGCAGGTTGTTCATGGCTCCGTACAGGTTGACGTCCACAAACTTGCCGCTGTATGTCCATCGTCCCAGCTCGGAATGCAGGAAGAGGATATAAGGCACCGCGAACACGGCAAAGGTCAGGAGAAAGACGGCCGCCAGCCCCGCCATTTTGCGCCCGCCTCCACTCCTCACGGCCGCGATCAGAACCAGTGCCGGCAGGGCGATGGCATAGAACACCGCCGCGGGGTTTGCCAGGTAGGCAAGGCCCAGGCACAGGCCGGCGCCGGCGGCAAAGCCAAGGCCGGCGGGGCTGCCTCCGGCCCCCAGCATCCGCCAGCCCAAAAAGAGAGCCATCAACAGGAAAAAGGAATAGAGGCCCTCGCTGTATATCGAGGACGAATAATCAACGGCGAGAGGCAACACCGCCACCAGTGCCGCCGCCAGGAGGGCGGCCCTCTCCCCGGAGAACTCCCTCGTCATCAGGTAGACGGGCACCAGCATCAGCGCCCCGAATAACGCCACCACCGCGTAGCCGGAGATGATGAAGTCGGGCACCAGAAATGACATCCCCGCGATAAGGATGGGCAGCAGGGGCGAGAAGTAGGTGCTGTTTGATCCTATGAGCTCAAGCGGCTGACCGCCGGCGGCCAGGTTCTGGGCCATGCTCACGTA
>JACUUL010000116.1 GCA_014859345.1 Thermoleophilia bacterium | reverse complement strand
GCTCCTACTGCATGCCTTAAGTCTTGACAAGCCCCAGGGATTTACCCCGCCCTTCCCATCGTCTCCCGTATCGTCCTTTGATGCGGAGGCTCCCCGGAGGGAGCCCCCACTTTTGCCGTCGCCTTTATGATGCGTTCTGGAAGTAAGCCACCGCCTCTTCCACAGTCAGCACTCCGTCCACTCGCTCGTATCCGATAAAACCGACCTGGCCGTGTGCGGCGTAGAGCTCGTTCAGACGTTGGAACACCGTCCCGCCCCGGATGGCGATGTAGTAATAGGAGAAGTCACCGAAGAGGATGGACTTCGCGTCGCTCGCCATTTCGGGCATGTAGCTGCTTGTATACACCGGAACGCCCAGAAGCCGGCTGGGCTCTGCCGCCTGGAGACCGGGCTGGAAGAGGAACTGCCCGTCGCCGGACTTGAGCGCCCTCAATTTCATCAGGGTGTCATCATGCATCAGCCAAGAGGCGTTCGCCCTGTAAGGACGCGGCACGGCATGAACGAGTTCGATCAGCTCATCCCCGGTGACAGCGGTGGCGCTGCCGCCGATAACTCCCAGGGTAGCGCGTCCGATGACACCCTGAGGTTTTGCAGAACCGTCTCCGGTGATGAAGGCCTCTTCCTCGAGGACGGCGAGGCGGCGGGTGTACTCGGCCATGATGTACTGCTCCAGCGCTACGGCTGAGTCCTGAAGCAATTCATCGCTCACCCGCATGAGGGTGCCGGCCTTAAACGCGCGAAGCGAGACGCTACCGAAGGTCTCATCGGACTCCTGGAAGGGTCCCTCCTCTGACACCCAGCTTGCCGTGCCGTGGGCAGTTGCCACCGGCAGGTCGCGGTCAGCGGCGGTCACGATCATGGTTCCCAGCTCGCGCAGGACAACCTTCTCATCGAGCGTCTGGAGAATCCGGCGATCGTACTCGGTGGGCACGAGATAGCCACCACTCGGATCAGCGCCTGTTGCCAGTGCTCGCCTCTCGTCCTGGTCAAGCCCCTGGCGGGCAAGTGCCTTTAAGAAGCCCGTCCGGTATTCGGGCAGCGCCCGGTCCGAATAATCGGCATCGCCGATCTCCTGGGCGCGCTCGCTACTCCACTGCTGGCTATTCCACATTCCGGCTACGTGATCCGGTGGTCCGCTTTTCATGTTCTTGAGAATGACGTTTCGCAGGTCGTCTTCCGAGGCCCTGGGGAGAACCTTCCGCAAAGCCTCTAGTTTTTCTGAGGTCGTTTCCATTCTGCTTATCCTTCTTTCATTGTGTTTACGTTTGGTCGAGTTCGGATGACTGCCGCTCTCCTGAGCTCAAAGTCATCCGCATAGGGCGGGCCCTCTTGCCAGAAGATCAAGCCCCGCTCTCACCAGGCGGCTCCTGCCGCTTGGCTTAGTGCTTGGTATTGCCGGCCCCCGGACTGGAAAGGACGGGAAAATGGACCCGTTATAGCTTCCAGGAGCCGACAAACTTTCCAAAAATCTTTCACACCGACATCTCTTCGCGAAAGAGGTCAATTGCCAGTTCTTCCCTGAGGGCCAGCTGTTCGCGGATCAGGTCTAAATCGTCTGTCGCTTCCAGCGTGCCGACCAAATATT
>JACUUL010000115.1 GCA_014859345.1 Thermoleophilia bacterium | reverse complement strand
TAAAAAAAGCTGTTTCCCTTCGTAACGTATTGATTTACAATACGTTTTGAACAAATGAAGGAGGAAACAGCTTTGAACGAAGTTCATCATACCACCGAACGGCTTCTTTTTGAAGACATCCAGGGAAAAAAGCTCGAAGTCGACTTCGACGGCGGCGAGGTTTCTTCCGACGCCGGCGTGCTCTTGCTTCGAGAGGTCGAACGCCGCCTGAAGCTTCTCGACCGCCTCGCCAAGGTCCTTCATGATCGCCGCCATCCCGGCTATACCCGGCATTCGCTCTTGGACATGCTCAAACAACGGGTCTTCCAGATCGCCTGCGGCTACGAGGACGCCGCCGACGCGGATACGCTCCGGCGGGACCCGGCCTTGAAGATGGCCTGCGAGAGACTTCCCGACGATGCGCCGTTGGCCAGCCAGCCGACGCTCTCGAGGCTGGAGAACGCCGTCTCGCGGACGGATCTTTATCGCATCGCCGAGGTCCTGGTCGAGGCGTTTATCGAGTCGTACCGAACACCGCCGGTCGCGATCCTTCTGGACATCGACGATACCGAAGATACGACTCATGGCCGGCAGCAGATGGCCCTGTTCAACGCCTTCTACGAGGAGTACTGTTATCTGCCGATCCATATCTACGAAGGAAAAAGCGGGAAGCTGGTGACGACGGTCCTGCGGCCGGGCAAACGGCCTTCCGGTAAGGAGATTGTGGCGATTCTCAAGCGGGTGGTCCGGAAAATCCGGAACGCCTGGCCCGAGGTGAGTATCCTGTTGCGGGCCGATTCGCATTACACCGCGCCCGAGGTCATCGAGTTTTGCGAGACGGAGAACCTGAAGTATGCCCTGGGGCTGGCGCCGAACGCCGTGCTGCGCCGGAAGGCGGCCGGGCTGGTCGAAGACGCCGAAAAACGTTTCCGGCGAGAGCGGCAACCGGTCCGCCTCTTCGGGGAGTTTTCCTACGGGGCGGGGAGCTGGGAGGAAGAGAGCCGGGTCGTCGTCAAGGCCGAACACAACGCCCTGGGAGCGAACCTCCGGTTCGTGGTGACAAACCTGGAGTGTCGGTCTCGCCGCGTCGTTTACGAGATGATCTACAGCGACCGCGGGCGGATGGAACTGATGATCAAGGACCACAAGACCCATCTTCTCTCCGACCGGACCTCTTGTCATCGCTTCGAAGCCAACCAGTTCCGGCTCTTCCTTCATTCCATGGCCTATGTGCTTCTGCACGCCTTGCGGCGATGTCATCTTCAAGGGACGACGTGGGCGCGGGCCCAGTTCGACACGATCCGCTTGCAGGTTCTGAAGATCGGAGCCCGGGTCAGGCAATTGCGGACGCGGGTCAAGGTGCATCTGCCGACCTCCTATCCCTGGCAGGCGGAGTGGAGAAAAGCGTTCGCGTCGTGCCGGGCGTCGCCGTAAAACCGGCGCGATCATGACCCGATGTTGACGGCCTCGGGGGCGGCGTCCGCCTCGAATTTGATGAACCGACCCCGGCGCCTGTGGTATCAGACAAGATCGACCGAAAACAAACGACGAGCCCGACGAAAGGCGCCAAAATCGTTGACCTTCCGTCATGTCGGCGACTCTCACCCGTCCGGGCTTGCGTTCTCCACCTTTTTATGAATTAATCAGG
>JACUUL010000062.1 GCA_014859345.1 Thermoleophilia bacterium | reverse complement strand
ACCTGTTGTATCATATGACTGTCGCTGTTCAGATAACGTCCGAACAGCTCGACCACTCATTTAATCCTCAAAACATGCTTTTTTTCGAGGCAATTCTTAAAGGCGACATCGAGAACTTCCAGAACATGATCATCCTGGAATCTGCCGGCGGCCACGCGGGGGTAGGTCTCATCACCCGGGATCTGGAGTAGAGGTACCGGTCAACAAACTGAAACAGGCCAATTCAAAAAGAGCCAGAAAGCAGATAAAAAGTCGGGTACCTATCAGGGGCTTTCCCCGACAAGATAAGGGCATCTCCCTATAGAAACCGGCAGATGTCGCTGCTAATCTCATATTTCAAGCGCATAAATTGAATTTTAAGGCTGCGTTCAACCGGAGCTATGAAAAATTTTACAGAAACTGGCAACCCCGTGTCCCGGAACGATCGGCGAGAAGATCAGGAAAGCGGCGCCACCCATCTGAGCTATCTAGGCAAGGGTCTTCTGCAAATCCTGGACTCTTTGCCTTTTTATGTGCTTCTTATCGATAAGAATCACCGCATTCTGCTGGCGAACAAGGCCACCAGGGATACTATCGGGATGGACGCGGAGGAGATTGTCGGGCAGTATTGCCCGCGGGTCGTCCATGGACTCGAGACAGGTTCATTCCCCGGCTGTCCCCTGGAAGACGCGGTGATCAACAAGAGGTCCGTAGAACGAGAGCATTTTGATGAGGGCACCAGCAGGTGGTTAAAGATCTCGGTATATCCGACAGAGGCCTGGTCGATCGACGGCCAGGGCATATACTTCCACATGGTCCAGGACATCACCAGGCAAAAAGAGGCAATAGAGAAGCTTAAGGAGAAAGAAACCGGGAGCGCCCGGTAATCATTCGTCGTTAAATGCAGTCCGGCGCTTGCCGGCGGCACGCTTGTGGATGGTCATTTCGTTCTTTGGCAGCACCATCAACTCCCGCCGATAGCTCCGGTGAACTGCCTCGATTTCGTCTTTTAACCTGCCGGTGGCCGACTCCACCTCTTCACGGAGACTGGCGATGCGCTCATGCAGGTTCTCTATTTTCTGTTCCAGCTCGATTACTTTTTCCACTCCGGCCAGATTCATGCCCAGCTCGGTAGTGAGCTTCTGAATGTATCGCAGGCGCTCGATATCCTTCTCGGAGTATAGCCGCGTGTTCTTGGGCGTGCGGGCGGGCGTTATCAGCCCTTTCTGCTCATAGATGCGAAGGGTCTGGGGATGCATGCCCGCCAGCCGGGCTGCGATCGAGATCATGTACAGGGAACGTTCGCGTCCCTGCTTTTCGCCATGAGCTGTTTTCCTTGTGGCCATTTATTACTCCGGCTTGAGCTCTTCGCGTGGATTTTCATTTCTCAGCCGGGCGAATTCCTTAAGCGCTTCTTTCTGTTCCTT
The DNA here is from genome assembly GCA_014859345.1 of Thermoleophilia bacterium. GTDB lineage: Bacteria > Actinomycetota > Thermoleophilia > BMS3ABIN01 > BMS3ABIN01 > Kmv30. Next base: position 8,294 of record JACUUL010000062.1, on the reverse strand, counting down.
GGTCAGGTTGGTGGGAACTTCCACCTTGACCTTGACAAGGAGATCGCCACTGCCGCTTCCTTTCGGGCGCGGCGCGCCCTTGCCCTTAACCCTGAGAAGCCGTCCTGACTGGGTGCCCCTGGGGATCTTGAGCGAGATACTGCCGTTCGTGGTGGGAACCGTGATTCTGGCGCCCAGGGCAGCCTCGGATATGGTTACAGGCACGGTGATTTTCAGATCATCGCCGCTCCTGTGGAAAAGGAGACTGGACTCGACGTTGACCTTCACATAAAGATCTCCCGGCGGTCCGCCCGGAACGTTCGAAGGCTGACCTTTGCCCTTGAGCCGGATCTTGCTTCCCGGCCTCACTCCCGGGGGAATCTTGACCGTGTACCTCTTGGTCGCCAGCACCTGACCCGATCCGCCGCAGCGGTGGCAGGGTTTTTCAATGATTGTGCCGGCGCCGGCGCAGCGCATGCATGCCTGGCTTAAGGCAAAATAGCCCTGGTTCTGCGATATTACGCCCCGTCCCAGGCATTCGGGACAGGAAATGGGAGAGGTGCCCGGCTCTGCTCCGGTGCCGTGGCAGACCCGGCAGGTAACATTTTTGTCGACGGCAATCTTGGTGGTGGCGCCGCGGAGCGAGTCTTCAAAAGAAAGATTGAGCGTGTAGGTCAGGTCTGCGCCCCGGGCGGGTGCCGCCGCCGCACCACCATAAGCTCCCGGACCCCCTCCGCCGAACAGGTCGAAGATGTTGAAACTGCCGGCGCCGCCGAAGCGACCTCCGAACGCTTCCTGGAACATGGAGGGATCGAATCTGAAGCCTCCCCCGGCGCCAGCGCCGGCCTCATAGAATTGCGGACCGGCGTCGTAAGCCCTGCGTTTCTCGTCGTCCGACAGTATCTCGTGGGCCTGGTTGACTTCCTTGAACCTGGCTTCCGCTTCATCGTCGTCCGGGTTGGCGTCAGGGTGGTATTTCCGGGCAAGCTTACGGAAGGCCTTCTTGATCTCGGCCTTGCTCGCCTTGCTGTCTACACCCAGTATTTTGTAAAGATCTTCCAAAACGTAAAAACGCTGCATCCATGGGACCGGCCGGGCTCGCGTTATTTCTTTTCGGTTTTGCCCTCGGATACGACAACCTTCGCCGGCCTTACCACTCTATCCTCGACGCGATAACCTTTTTCCAGAACATCCAATACCGTCCCTTCTTCGTGCTCCTTCGACGGGAGGCAGAGGACGGCTTCATGATGCTCGGGATCAAAGGGCCGGCCATGGGCCTCGATCTCGCAGAGCCCCCGCTTTGTCAAAACGCCGCGCAGCTGGTTGTAAACCAGCTCGACGCCGCCGCCAAGCAGCTTCTCATCATGTTCGATGGCGGCTTTCATGGCCCGCTCAAAGTTGTCGAGAACCGGCAATATCTCCTCCATGATCTCGGACGCGTGACGCGTTTTTAACTGTTCTCCCTCGCGCGAAACCCGCCTGCGATAGTTTTCAAACTCGGCCTTCAGGCGCTTGAGTGAATCCAGGTATTCGTCGCGTTCGCGGATCGCTTCCCGGAATATTTCCTCCGAAATGCCTGCCAGTGTCTCGGCCTCCCGGCCGGCATTATCGTTACCGTGCCGGCCGGAGTCACCGGGACGGCCTTTGCCTGTGTCCTGCTGTTTGGAAATGTTCTTCTCAGTCACTGACACCAGCTCCGCGTTTATTTGTTCTCGTCCTCGTCGATGATTTCATAATCCGCTTCCTCGACGACCTCTTCTTCCTCACCCTCGCCGGCCGCACCCTCGCCGCCGGCAGCCTGTGAGGCCTGAGCCTGCTGATACACGGCCTCGGCCAGCTTATGTGAAGCCTGCATGAGGGCCTCTGTCTTTGCCTTGATGTCGTCAGTATTTTCGCCTTCGGCAGATTTTTTCAGATCGTCGATGGCTATCTGGATGCCTTGCCTGGTGGCGTCGTCTACCTTGTCACGCATCTCCTTCATGGATTTCTCTGTGGAATAGATAAGGTTCTCGGCGTTGTTGCGCGCCTCGACGAGCGCCTTCAGGCGCCGGTCCTCATCAGCGTGGGTTTCAGCGTCCTTCATCATCTTGCTGATTTCGTCCTCGGAGAGGCCGCCGGCGCCGGTGATCTGGATCTTCTGCTCCTGGCCGGTGCCCAGGTCCTTGGCAGAGACATGGACGATGCCGTTGGCGTCGATGTCGAAGGTAACCTCGATCTGCGGTATGCCTCGGGGAGCTGGCGGGATGCCCAACAGCTGGAACTTGCCCAGAGTCTTGTTGTAGGCCGCCATCTCGCGCTCTCCCTGGAGAACGTGAATCTCCACGCTGGTCTGATTGTCGTCGGCGGTGGAGAATATCTCGCTTTTCTTCGTCGGTATGGTCGTGTTGCGATCGATGAGCCGGGTCATGACGCCGCCCTTGGTTTCGATACCCAGGGACAGCGGAGTAACGTCCAGCAACAGAACGTCCTTGACCTCGCCGGCCAGTACGCCAGCCTGAATGGCCGCGCCCACGGCAACGACCTCATCCGGATTGACACCCTTGTGGGGCTCCTTGCCGCTGATTCTCTCCACAAGTTCCTGCACCGCGGGCATGCGCGTCATACCTCCCACCAGGATGACCTGGTCTATATCGCCGGTGCCAATGCCGGCGTCCTTCATGGCCTGTTTCATCGGCCCCTCTGTCTTCTCGATGAGGTCGCCGGTGAGCTCCTGCAGTTTGGCCCTGGTCAGGGTCATCGTCAGGTGCTTGGGGCCGCTGGCATCAGCGGTGATGAACGGCAGGTTGATGTCCGTGGTCATGGCGCTGGAGAGCTCGATTTTTGCTTTCTCGGCGGCTTCGACCAGTCGCTGCACCGCCATCTTGTCGTTGCGCAGGTCAATGCCCTGCTCCTTCTTGAACTCGTCAGCCAGCCAGTCGACAACCCGCTTGTCGAAGTCATCGCCGCCCAGATGGTTGTTGCCGCTGGTTGCCTTGACCTCGAAGACGCCTTCACCAAGCTCCAGAATGGAGACGTCGAAGGTGCCGCCACCAAGATCGAAGATAAGGATAGTCTGGTCGTGCTCCTTGTCGAGTCCGTAAGCCAGCGACGCGGCGGTAGGCTCATTTATGATCCGTTTCACCTCGAGGCCGGCAATCCGGCCGGCGTCCTTGGTAGCCTGGCGCTGGGCGTCCTCGAAGTAGGCGGGAACGGTGATGACAGCTTCGGTGATCTTCTCGCCCAGATAGGCTTCAGCGTCGGTCTTGAGCTTCTGCAGGATCATTGCCGAGATTTCCTGGGGCTTGTAGGTCTTGCCGCCCGTCTCGATGATGACGTCACCGCCGGAATCACGGGAAACCTTGTAGGAGACGGTTTTTTCTTCTTCCTTTACGTCGTATTCCTTGCGGCCCATAAACCTCTTGATCGAGGTAATCGTGTTTTCAGGATTGGTAACCGCCTGCCGCTTGGCAACTGTGCCGACCAGCCGTTCTCCGTCCTTGGTGAACGCCACTATGGAAGGGGTGGTTCTGCCGCCCTCGGCATTGGGTATGACAGTAGGTTCACCGCCTTCCAGAACGGCGACGCACGAGTTTGTGGTGCCCAGGTCGATACCGATTACTTTTCCCATGACGAGATCCTCCCTTTAATTACATTAAGTGATGAAAGATTATAAAATCTAAGTCTTTTATTGTCAAAGTTTATCATATTATTACTTGCAGGCAAAATCAGCTAATAGCTTATATCCGCTTGCATAAATATCTAACCGGATTTAAGGTAAAATCCTGTGGCGGGCAAACTGCAAGTCTTGACCTATAAAAAGGCGGGAAAGCGGTGGCCAGCGGAAAATTGACACTGGGCCTCGCGGCCAGGCTTTCGAGATATCTTCAGATCCTCACGCAGACTCAAAAAGCTGGGCGCGATACCATATCGTCCGTGGCGCTGAGTGGTTACTCAGGAATTAACCCAGTCCAGATCAGGCGGGACCTGTCAGCCTTGGGTCAGCTGGGGAAGCGGGGAGTAGGATACGATGTGGAAACCTTGATCGGTAATCTCCGGGGGGTTCTCTCAGCCTCAGGCCAGCATAATATCGCTCTGCTCGGCGCCGGCAACCTTGGGAAAGCGATAGCTGGTTCCGATATCTTTTCCGGGCATGGGTTCCGCGTCGCGACCGTTTTCGATACCGATGGCCACAAGGTGGGTCTAACCGTCGGCGACCTGGAAGTGCGGCACCTTTCCGAGATTCCACGCATTGTCCCAGAGAAAGACATCATTGCGGGGATGCTGGCTGTTCCTGGTGAGGAGGCTCAATCTGCTTACGACGCACTCATTGGCGCCGGGGTCAGGATTGTGTTTAACTACAGCGAGTCGCTTATCGACGCTTCGCCGGAGGCGGCAGTGTATCAGATGAGTCCTGTCGGGAAGATGCTGCACGCCATGTACCGTTTCTCCTGCATGAAACAAGACGTTCATCGGAGAGGCCGATTTTTGCGCTCCGTAGCGGATCCGGGGAGAACAAAGGACTCCGGGAACTCGGGATGAAACATCGCTCGTTTGATTCAAACAGCAGAGGCCTGAAGAAGCGCCTTTTGCACCAAATAAAGCTGTAAAAGTCTTACGAAAGCAGTTCTTCAGTCGATCGGTTATGGAGTAGATATGAGAAGAACTCACATATCCTCTCATCTTCGGCCGCCTGCTCGGGGGTCTTGTCTACGTAAAGAGCCGAGATCGGGTCAGGCCGGTAATGATCGGGACAGAATTCCTCGGAATTCTGATGCAGTACCCACTTGCCGCAACCGGGAGCTTTGCACTTGTTTATCTTCTTTCCCATATTTCTTACCTTTGGCGGCCGGAAGTGTGGATCTGCCGGCGCACCGGGAATTACCGCTATTATAGGGTATTTACTTGTCTTTGAAAAGACCAGCATTTCTCCGCAGGGAAAAGGTCTAGGAGCAGCATACTCATGAGACGCACAAAGATAGTTGCCACCCTGGGTCCCTCCACGGAGGGAGAGCGCCAGATTCGGGAAATGATTAAGGCGGGCGTCGACTGCGTCCGGCTAAACTTTTCGCATGGTGATCATAGCAAGTATGCTCGAAGCATAGCCCTGATCAGGGACATTTCCGCTGAGCTGAGGATGCCGGTCGCTGTCATCGCGGACCTTCAGGGTCCCAAGACCAGAGTGGGGGAGATGCCGCCTGGCGGCGTTAAGTTGATACGGGGAAGAGATTTGATACTAACTCCTCGGCGGGTGGGCGGAACGGCGGATGCCGTGCCGGTGAACCATGACAGGCTCGGAGAAATGGTCAAAAAAGGCGACCGCATACTCTTGAATGATGGCCGCATATCCCTGCGCGTGCTGGAGGCCGTTCCGGGCGGCGATGTGCGCGCCCGGGTGACGGTGGGGGGCTTGCTGGTGTCGCGAAAGGGGCTTAATGTGCCGGGCACGTCAACGACTGTGCCGGCCCTGACGGCCAAGGACGAGCAGGACCTCGCCTTTTCCCTGCAGGCGGGCGTCGATTTTGTGGCGCTCTCTTTCGTTCGTAGCGCCCGCGACGTCGAGGAATTGCGTGATCTCATACGGCGCCGCACCGATCGGCCGGTGAAGACCATCGCGAAGATCGAGAAACAGGAAGCTGTCAGGGACATCTCCGCTATCATCGAGGCGGCGGACGCGGTCATGATCGCCCGTGGCGATCTGGGGGTGGAGATCGGGCCGGAACGGGTGCCGTACTGGCAGAAGGAGATCATCCGCCGGTGCATAATTGCGTCTAAACCGGTGATCACCGCAACCGAGATGCTGGAATCGATGATCGAGCGGCCGGTTCCCACCCGGGCCGAGGCTAGTGATGTGGCCAACGCGGTATACGATGGCACCGATGCCCTCATGCTTTCCGGCGAGACAGCGGTAGGCAAGTACCCGGTAAAGTCGGTGGGCACCATGCACCGCATTGCCGGAACCGTCGAATCGTCTATGCTGGAAGATGTTACGCCGCGTATTCCCGCTGCAGGAAGTATGACCGGGGCAATCAGCGCCGCCGCCTGCGAGCTGGCCGATACCCTGGGCGCGAGCGCCTTGGTTACTCCGACCAGTTCCGGCACGACGGCGCTAAAAGTATCGCGGCATCGGCCCCGGGCGCCGATTTTGGCGATCAGTTCCGACATGGACGTGGTCAGGCAGTTGTCGCTTTCCTGGGGTGTTCTGCCCTTATTTATCAGACCGGCCAGAAACACCGACGAGATGTTCAAGCTGGCCATTGACGCGGCGGCCGGGAATGGATTTGCCCGGCCGGGAGACTTGATAGTAATCACTGCCGGGGTGCAGGTGAATGTCCCCGGAACCACTAACCTGATAAAGGTGCATCTGATTGATTAACGATGGGTGGATTTTGGAGGGTAGAGGTTTGAGGCGGCGAACTTATTTTTAGCGATGATTACGATTCGGGAGAGGATCGCATTGAGAAAAAAAGAGGCGGCAATGCCTCAAAAGGCTCGCCGTGCCGCGCGGAGAAAGGGCCTTTGGCGGCTGTTGATTCTGGGAATAATAATGGCGGTTTTCGCCAGTTATGCAGCCCCTGTTCGCGCTTACATTGAACGATCCCGACAGATTGAGCAGGAAAAAGCGGCAACAGCCGAGCTGCAGACCCGCCATCAACAGCTCCTGGTGGAGCGTGACCGGCTGCAAGACCAGCGTTATGTGGAACAGGTGGCGCGGCGCGACCTGGGACTTGTGCGCCCGGGGGAGCAGTCCTTCGTAGTGAAGGATCTCGGCGGCGAAGCCGAGGCTGGCCTGCCAGAGCCGCGCCAGGATCCTTCTCTTCCCGAAAGGATTCGACACCTGCTGGGACGGCTGGATTTCTGAGAATTGCCTTGCCCCGGGAACCATGACCGGATAGTGGCCCGCCTGCTGGGGCGGGTCCCCCGAATGCGATTGAAGGTGGTGTTCTTATGTCCCTTTGGCTGGCCCGCTGTCATTCTGAGCGAGCCATACAGCCGGTCTTATGAGCCAAATCCCAACCTGTATTATCTCGTCTGCCCGCATTTAAGGCGCCAGATTTCCAGATTTGAAGACGGGGGTCTCATGAGGCGGCTGCAGCTCAGGATTCAGAACGAACCGGAGCTGGCAGAAGATCTGCGGGCGGCGCATGAAGCTCATCGATCTGAATGGAAGCAGGCGGTGTCGGCCATGGAGATACCCAGCAGCCGGCAGAAGATAGAGCCTCCGGGGATCGCCGCCACTGAAAAAGAATTTATGCTGAAATGCCTGCATGCGCATTTTGCCTGGTACCTGACTCATCCGCAATACCGTTTGGGTGGAATCTTATCCGAGGAGCTGGGGATGATATGGTGCAGGGAAGAGGATTGCCGGAGGATGATCGACGGGACGGGCAAGGGATGGCCAGAATCGCGGTAATCGACACCGGAACAAACTCCAGCCGGTTGCTGATCGCCGAAGGGACGGGGGAAGGGATCCGCGAGGTGGTGCGTCAGACCACCATTACTAGACTGGGAGAGGGGGTTGATTCCAGAGGGCGGCTGTCGCGGGAAGCCACGGGCCGTGTCTCCGCATGCGTCGCCGGATATGCCGCCACCATAGGGGAACTTGGGACGGCCCGGTCCCTGGTCATAGCCACCAGTTCCGTGCGCGATGCCGAAAACGGCGAGCGGTTCATTGCCGGCCTTGCCGCAAGTTTTGGTTTTGAGCACCGATTGCTGTCCGGCGAGGAGGAGGCCTGGCTGGCCTTCTCCGGGGCAACCATGGATGTGGACGAAGGCGTCAAGGTTTTGCTGTTCGACGTGGGAGGGGGCAGCACCGAGATCGTGGCCGGCCGCGCCGAGGAAGTTGAATTTTCCTCCAGCATGAAAATGGGCTGTGTGCGCGTGCGGGAGAGATTCTTACGCCAAGATCCCGCCTCGGCTTCCGAAATAAGCGCGGCCGCGGAATACATAGATCATCAGCTCAAGGAGGAAGTCGATCACACCCATCTCAGAGATCTGGAAATGGTTCTGGCCGTAGCCGGCACTGTGACCACGCTGGCGGCTATCGACCTGGGTCTGGAGACATATCAGCGGGAACTGGTCCATGGCCACAGGTTGTCCAGGGCGCGGGTCGATGAACTTCTGTCGCTGCTGTCCGGCATGACGGTTGCCGAAAGGCTGCGGATACCGGTCATTGAGGAGGGCCGGGCCGATGTTATAACTGCCGGCGCCTTGATAGTTTCGCGGCTGCTCGCTTATCTCGGCATCCCGGAGTTTACCGTCAGCGAACACGATATACTCGAAGGCGCAGCCCTTGCCCTGGCAGGGAACCGTCTCTAGAATCGCAGCTGTTTGCAAAT
>JACUUL010000061.1 GCA_014859345.1 Thermoleophilia bacterium | reverse complement strand
TTAACCTAGCCCGAGGATTCGACATCATTGACATTCAACATACAAGTCTCAGAATGACAAATTCAGGATGCACCTGAGCGATTTGTATGATCATCAAAAAGAGAGCATAAAAAACGGCCGGGAGCGCGTATCCTGCCTGCTCCCGGCCGGGACAATCATTTATTCGAGTCCGTGCTTATTCTTCTTCGCCGAACTCTTATGTTTTCGGATAGTAGTACCAGCTACCGCCCGTATCCTGGCACCAGGCCTGAATGTCTACCCGGAAAATCGACACATTTTCAGGCACTGCGAACTGCAGGGTGAAGGTCTTGTGACTTCCGCCGCTAATATCGCCCAGGCTGACCGGGATGGCTGTCAGAGCCGTGACTCCGCTCGAGGCAGAAAGGCCTGTTATCTGCGCGTCCACGGCTGTTCCCTGGCCGGCGTTTCGGACTCGCAGGTCTACCGACAGCCTGCCATCCTCGTAGTCGGCATAGCTCTCCCAGTATGCTCGCTCCTGGAACAGCGTCATCGTGGGCTCCAATGGCAACGCGGCGCCCACATCCTCCCTGGTGAGGCCCAGAAGCTCATTGAAGCTGTCCTTGTAAAGCACCCGCTGGCTGACCATGAGCGGCTGGCCGCCCCGGCTGGCTACCCGCACCGGGCCGTCCGTCATTTCGTGATACTGGGGCGTCACCCGCCCGCCCGGAGCGATCTGGTAGGTGCCGATGGGACCGGCCGCCGAACCCAGATACATGTCCACGGTGTCGCTGCCCAAGCCCTGGTTGGCGGCCAGGATCCAGTTGCCGTTCATGGAGTTTGCCTTCTTCGCGTCATACCAGCCGAAGTACAGCTCGTCGGAGAGTCCGGCCGGAGGCGTGCCCTGCACCTCTTCGAAGCTGTCCTTGAAGAGCACTCGCTGGCTTACCATTAGTTTCTGGCCGGAAGAGCAGCTGGTGCAGACCACACTGACCGGTCCGTTCATCAGTTCCGGATAGAACGGGGTGGCGCTCTGGTTCGGCTGAATCGTGTAGGTGCCGCGATAGGATGCGGGGCCGTTGGGACCGATATACACCTCCGCCTGCACCGGGGTGTCGTTGATGTTCGAGATGAGCACCCAGTTGCCCTTCATCCCGGAGGCCCTGATCATGTCATACCAGGTGAAGTAATAGATCGTGTCGAGCTTTTCTTCCGGCACGGCCGTAACTTCGCTGAAGCTGTTTTTATAAAGGACGCGCTGAGAAACTACCAGGTTCTGGCCGTTTTCGCTTATTACCCGGACCGGGCCGCCCATGGTGTTCGTGTACTGGGGCGTAATCTGTTCTCCCGGATCGATCGCAAAGGTGTCCATCTTGGAGGTGCCAACGTAAACGGCGACGCTGGCGGATGTCTGATCCACATTGGCAATGAGGATCCAGTTGCCCTTCATGCCGTTGGCGGGCAGGGAATCATACCAGGTGAAATAGTAGCTTGCGGCTCCATCCTCGCCGATGCCGGCTATATTGGTTTCTTCGACGGCGGCGGCCTCGCTGAAGCTGTCGCCGTAGATTACCCGCTGGGTCACCACCAGAGTATCGCCGTCCGGGGAGACGACTTTCACCGGCCCGCCAATGGTATTCGGCCACGTCAACGTCTGGCGGCCACCCTTGGGAATCGAGTACGTGCCGCGCGGCTGGGTTTCCTTGCCGAAAAACACCTGCGCGGTAGCCTCGTGATCCTCCAGGTTACCGATGACGATGTAGGCGCTGCTCACTCCATTCTCCGGCAAGGAGTCATACCAGGTGAAGTAATAGGTTTTGGGTGGAACAGCGGCAAAGGCATTGGCGCCCAGAGCGATAGACAGGCCGATCGCCACGGCCAGGATTGCGCCCGCAAAAAATGCCTTTCGTTTCTTTTTCATCGATTCTCCTCCGGCAGGAGATCCTGGTCCTGCCCTCCGGTTTAAAACGCTTTTTTCGTAACGGTCATTCAGCAAATGGATTAAAGAGCAGAGCAGGACGAACCTGAGGAAAACCCACAGTCATTTTTTTCTGCCCCCCGCTGCTAACCCCCTTTGCTGACGGCTTTTTCGGAGGTGGCGGGCGCCACGAAAAGCCGACAGGAAAGATAGTGTTTTTTTGTAGTTCACTAGTATAGGATCTCTGGAGAATTTGTCAATCTCAAGTGCATCTTATTGTTCCGCGGAAAGCCGCTGGCGTGACCGGCAAATGACGGCCCGCTAGCCCCGGCTTTGCAAAATTACAGGAATTTAAAGATGAGGGTAGAGCGGGAAGCCGGCCAGCAGCTCGTCTGTTCGGCGGCGCAGGCGCTTGACATCGGCCGCGGTGGTCTTGCCGCAAAGCACCGAGAGGATGATTTCGGCCACCACGTCCATCTCATGCTCCCTGAAGCCGCGTGTGGTGACCGCCGGGGTGCCCAGGCGGATGCCGCTGGTGATGGTGGGCGGCAGTTCGTCGTACGGCACGGAGTTCTTGTTTACGGTGATGCCGACATCCTCCAGCCTGGTTTCCGCCTCGATGCCGGTCAGCCCGATGTTGGTGAGGTCGGCAAGCATCAGGTGGTTGTCGGTTCCACCGGAGACAAGGGAGATGCCCCCGGCCTGAAGCCGCTCGGCCAGGCGGGCGGCGTTTGCGACCGTCTGGCGCTGGCGATCCTTGAATTCCCCGGTCATGGCCAGCTTGAAGCAGGCCGCCTTGGCGGCTACGACATGCATGAGCGGACCCCCCTGGAGACCGGGGAAGATGGCCTTGTCAATGCCTTTGGCGAATTCCTTCTTGCAGAGAATGACGCCCGATCGCGGTCCGGCCAGGGTCTTGTGGGTAGTGGTGGTAACATATTCGCTGACCTCCACGGGGTCGGGATGCATCCCCGCCGCCACCAGGCCGGCTATGTGCGCCATGTCAACCATGAGCCTGGCCCCGACCGAATGGGCTATCTCCGCGAAGCGCTCGAAGTCGATGGTGCGCGGGTACGCGCTGGCGCCGGCCACGATCAGCCGGGGCCGGTGTTCTTTCGCCAGCCGCTCAATCCCTTCGTAGTCGAGGCGTCCTGTTTCCCGGTCGAGTCCATAGGTATGGAAGTTGTAGAACCGTCCTGAGAAATTAACCTTGAGGCCGTGCGTCAGATGTCCGCCGTGGTCCAGCTTCATCGCCATCAGCCCGTCGCCCAGAGCCAGCTCAGAGAAATAAACCGCCTGGTTGGCCGTGGAACCGCTGTGTGCCTGGACGTTCACATGCTCGGCGCCGAACAGCTCCTTGCAGCGCTCGATTGCCAGTATCTCGATCTCGTCCACGACTTCGCAGCCACCGTAGTACCGGGCATCCGGGTAGCCCTCGGCGTATTTGTTCGTAAGCACTGAAGAGGCCGCCTCCAGCGCCGCGCGGCTGGCAAAGTTTTCGGAAGCGATCAGCTCGACGGTGTGGCGCTGGCGGGAGAGCTCCTTGCGGACCAGTCCGCTCAGCTCAGGATCTGCTTCCCGCAGTGGTGAAAGGAAGTCGGTGAGAGTCTTTGATTTTGCCTTGGCTCGTGGCATCTGATTGGTCGGCAATCCCCCGTTCCCGCAAGGACGCGTCGCTAGCGGGCCGCGTTTTCTTTCTTCTCCATGACCGTGATCTGCTCCAGCCGTTCCGCGTGGCGCCCGCCTTCGAAGCGGGCCTCCAGCCAGATGTCAAGAATTTCAAAGGCCATGCCTTCATCCATGCTCCGCTCACCCAGGCACAGTACATTTGCGTCATTATGACGCCGGCTCATCTCAGCCTGGTAGGCGTCGGAGGGACCCACTGCCCGGATGCCGTCCACTTTGTTGGCGACGATACACATCCCCATGCCGGTACCGCAGACCAAAACTCCCCGGTCGGCCTCGCCAGAGGCGACCAGGTTCGCCACCTCGAGAGCGTAACCGGGATAGTCAACGCTGTCAGTGGAATCGGTTCCCTTGTCCAGCACCGTATGTCCGGCCTTTGACAGCCGCTCCTCGATTTTTTCCTTGAGACGGAAACCGGCATGGTCCGCCGCGATAGCGATTCGCAAATGAATCTCTCTCCCAAGAAGCCGCCCGCAGCCCGTTGCCGATGAACACAGCCCGGTTTCGCGGTAAAAGAACAGAGCAAAGTATATCCTATTTCATCGCGGAGGCGCACATGGCGAAGAAGCGGATGCGGCGGCAATGACCGCGGGCTGACGCCGGACCGCTCTCGCGACACGGCTGAATGTCCTTAAAAGCAGCCACAGCTGTCCACGCGCTTTAAAATCTCCTCCTCCGGCATCGCTCCCTGCCGCAGTATCCCGGGCGTTCCACCCTCAACCAGAGGCCCCAGATCCACGACCGTGGACGCCACGCAGGGCAGCCTGGCGCCGGCATCAATGACAAAATCGCAGGTTTCGCGGATTTTTTGCGAGATCTCGTTGACCAGGCAGGGATCCGCCTCGCCGGCGATGTTGGCGCTGGTTGCGAAGAGCGGCCCGGGCAAGAGGCGGTAAAGCTTGTTTAGCGGCGGCGGGATCACCCTTATTCCAACGCTCTTTAATCCCGGCAGGCCGAGAGCTTCGGATTCGACAGGGCTCGCCGGGACCACCACTGTCACAGGTCCCGGCAGCAGCTTCGCCACTACGAATCGCAGGCCATCGGGCAGGCTCGGCAGAGCGTCCAGTACATCTCTTACGTCTCCGAATATCAGCGCGAGGGGCTTGTCCGCCGGGCGGTTTTTTGTCTCGCTTATCTTTCCCCGGATCTCCGGCCGCGTGCAAAGTCCGGTCAGCCCATAGACGGTGTCGCTGGGCAGGCAGACCAGGCCGCCCGTTCTGAGCGAGTCGGCGACGTTACCCAGGATGGAGCTGTTAAGGCTCTTCAGCTGAATTATTTCGGCCATGCTCCCAGTTTATCATCGGGAGCAAAGTGAGGCACCACCCTCAGGGCAAGGGAGGCGCCGGGGATTTCCCGACCCGGAGCTTTTGAAATCAATTGGTTATGGAATTTCTGCCTCGGGCCAACGCCCCTATATTTTGCGGCGCATGGCGATGACTACCCGGTCGTGGCCGGCGTAATCCTTCTCGATCGCCACGGACTCATACAGGCCCGTGTCTTCCAGCAATTCCATCACCGCCGGCCCCTGCGTTGAGCCGATCTCCAGGATCAGGCACCCCCGGGGACGCAGAAACTGGGGTGCCTCCACCGCCAGACAGCGATAGATGTCCAGTCCGTCAAGACCGCCATAAAGCGCCTCGCGCGGCTCGAATTCGCGCACATCCGGCGGCAGCGACGGCCACTCATCCGCAGAAATATACGGTGGATTGGAAACAATGAGATCAAAAGTCCGGGTGGGATCCAGATCCTCGAACAGATCGGATTGGACAAAGTCCACAAGCATGGCGACGCCGGCGGTCCTGGCGTTCTCCCTGGCCAGGTCCAGAGCTTCGACGCTGGTGTCCGTCGCGGTTATCCTCGCCCCGGGAAAGCCGGCGGCAATGGATACCGCCACAGCGCCGCTGCCAGTGCCCAAATCCAGGACCTCCGGCGAACGGGCGGCCCACTCGCGCTCCTGCAGGAATCCGTGGGCAGCGTCCACGACGTGCTCGGTCTCCGGCCTCGGCACCAGAACCGAGGGCGTAATCCGCAGTGTAAGATTCCGGAAGTAGGCCCGGCCCAGGATATAAGCGACCGGCTCCCCCTTGCCCCGGCGTTTGATCAGTTCCCGGTAGGCATCGATCTCAGCCTGGTTGAGCGGTTTGTCAAAGTTGGTATATAACTCGATCCGGTTGACGCTCAACACTTCGGCCAGCAGCAGCTCGGAGTCCAGCCGGGGAGTAGCCGAGCCCTTTTCCTTGAGAAAGCCAGTGGATCTGCCCAGCAGTTCGGAGATCGTAGCGGTTTCTGATTTCTGGCTCAAGCCGTACGCCTCAGCCGGATGTTCGGGATAAATTCGCCGATGTCCGGACTCCCCCCAAGCGTGCCGTCCTCAGACACCGGCCTTCAGCTGCTCGGCCCGGTCCTGTGCCGCCAGCGCCTCGGTGAAGTCATCGATATCCCCCTGGAGGACGGCCTCCAGCTTGTGCAGAGTCAGACCCGCGCGATGATCGGTTACCCGCCCCTGGGGAAAGTTGTACGTGCGTATCTTCTGGCTGCGGTCGCCGCTTCCCACCATCGACTTGCGGGCATCGGCCATCTCTTTCTGCTGCGCGGCCAGCTTCATCTCGTACAGGCGCGCCTTCAATACCTTCATTGCGGCGATCTTGTTCTGCAGTTGCGATTTCTCGTCCTGCATCGAGACAACCAGACCGGTAGGTTCATGGGTCAGCCTGACGGCTGAATCGGTTGTGTTGACGGACTGGCCGCCCGGGCCGCTGGAGCGGAAGATGTCCACGCGCACGTCGGCGGGATCGAGGTCCACCTCGACCTCTTCGGCCTCCGGGAGCACAGCCACCGTGGCGGTGGATGTATGGATACGGCCCCCCGACTCGGTCACGGGAATGCGCTGCACCCGGTGCACCCCGCTTTCATACTTGAAAATGCTGTAGGCTCCCTTGCCGCTCACTTCCATGATGACTTCCTTGAAGCCGCCCATTTCGCTGGGACTGCTTGAAAGTATCTCCGTTTTGAGCTGTCTCCGCTCGGCGTGGCGCTGGTACATGCGCAGAAGGTCCGCTGCGAACAGGGCAGCCTCGTCTCCGCCGGCGCCGCTGCGGATCTCGATGATGACATCTTTCGCGTCGTTGGGGTCGGGCTCAATCATGGCCTCGCGGATCTGCCCCGCGAGAAGCTCCATCTTTTCCTTCGAAACACGGATCTCCTCCTTCAGGAACTCCCGCATGTCCTGGTCGACCCCGCCGTCGCCGGAGAGGATCTCCTCGGCCTCGGCCAGGCTCCGCTGAGCCTCCCGGTACTCGCCCACCAGATTATTGGCAGGCTGAAGATCGGCGTGCGCCTTGGCCACCTCGGCAAAGTGCCGGCGGTCATTCACAGTCGCCGGATCGCTGAGCTCGTCGTTGAGCTGCTGATATTTTTCTTCTATTTCTGTAACCAGTTTTTCTATCATTTTTCTGTCCTTCTGAGGAGCAAAGCGAAGAAGACCTCCAGAAAGGTCCCTCGCTGCCCCATGATGGCAATCGATTTGTTACGCCATCACTTCAACGTCCGGCTTGCCCGAAAGCTCCACCTCAACCGGCTCCAGGGCGACCACGCCCTCGAGCGCCTTGATGGCCACTTCGATCTGAGGAAGGTCGGGCTCGCGGGTGGTCAGCTTCTGCAGCAACAGTCCCGGCAGCATGACGGTCATCATGACTCTGCTGTGCATATGCTTACCTGCATATTTTATCACTTCGTAGCCCAGGCCGACTATGATCGGGATGCCTATCAGTCGGGAGGCGATCAGCCACCAGACCGGCGAGGTGCCCACGAAGGAAAAGACGACAATGGCGATCACCATCACGACCAGCAGGAAGCTGGTGCCGCACCGCGGATGCACCGGAGAGAAGCGGGAGATGTTCTCCGGGGTCAGTTTCAGCCCGTCCTCCAGTGCGTGAATGGTCTTGTGCTCGGCGCCATGGTATTCAAAGACCCGCCGCAGCTGTTTGATCCGGGATATCGCCACAATGTAAAGAATCAGGATGAAGATTCTCAGAATGCCCTCGGCAAGCACGAACACCCAGGTGGCCGGGAAGATGTCCCTGATCGAGCCTACCGCCACCAGGGGAAGCACCACGAACAGGCCGATGGCCATGACGATGCCGATAAAGAGGCTCACGGCCATCTCCTTCCTGCCAATCTCGGTATCTTCCTCCTCCAGGGATTCATTGG
Organism: Thermoleophilia bacterium; assembly: GCA_014859345.1. GTDB lineage: Bacteria > Actinomycetota > Thermoleophilia > BMS3ABIN01 > BMS3ABIN01 > Kmv30. The sequence goes on along the minus strand of JACUUL010000061.1, from coordinate 2,046 downwards.
CCGACATGGAAAGGGCCCGGATTCCCAGCGACAGCGACTCCCAGAGCGCGCCGACGCCTCGCACGACCGGCCACTTGAAGAACCTGTAGCGGTCGGAAATAGGGTTGAGAGATTCGGAGTGCAGGCTGATCTCGCCATCGGGACGGCGGCAGGCCAGAGCCCAATGGCGCTTCCCCCTCATCATGACTCCCTCGATTACCGCTTGTCCGCCGACAGCGGCGGCGGGCTTAACCTTGCCGCTCAACGGTACTTATCCATTCCCTTTCCATCTCGGCCACCTCGTCCTTGGTGTAGATCTCCCCGCAGTACATCTTGCCCTCGCCGCACTTGCCGTGAAGGCAGGTGGGACCGGCCTTGCGGAACAGAAGCGGCGCTGCTGCCTTCACCAGGAAAAGCATTGTCCAGGCCAGGCGGTTGATCTCCCACTGGGCCCGGCGGCAGCACCGCACCTGGAAAAAGTGCCGCAGCTCGCGGGCGTTCATGGTAACCACAATCCTTGTTTCAGCCGCGTTGGGAAGCACGAAACGGGCGTCTTCCTGGATTGTTTCCTTCCCCAACCCCCTCTGCTCGCCAATAGCCACCAGCCGGTCATAAGCCTCCCGGGCTGATCTCATCGCTTCCTCGAAAACAGCCAGCGCCTCCGGTTCTTCGGCAATTCCGGGAGGGACTATGAATCCGCTCTCTCCGGAGAACGGGACATACCGCTGCGACTGCTGACTGTAGGAGGCCAGGCGGTGCCTGACCAGCTGATGGGAACAGGCGCGTGAGATGCCGTCAACGCCGAAACTGAAGGAAGCGTGCTCGAAGGTGCTGAGATGGCCGGAGTTGACCAGCAGCCGGATGAGCTTCCCGACTTCTTCATCGGTCATCTGCTCCGCGAGCGCGGCGGCTGTCGAAGAGGAATAGCAAAGCCGTCCCGCCGCCGCCACAGCGCGTTCGGGGCCGGGAGTGTGCGAAAGGAGGGTTACCTTGAGAGTCGCCGACAACAGCCGACCCGGGGCTCAGGAGGTTTTCTGGCCGGTTTGCCGCTTGGCGTACTTGCGCTTGAACCTCTCGACCCGGCCGCCGGTATCAACCAGCTTGCGCTTGCCTGTATAGAACGGATGGCAGGTGGAACAGATCTCCACGCGTATCTCCGGCACGGTCGAGCGGGTGATAAAATCCTCGCCGCAGGAACAGCGCACCTTCGTTTCCATGTATTCAGGATGAATGCCTTTTTTCATGCTAATTACCAGTATGACTTGGCTGGACAAGAAATAATAACACAAAGAGTCTGGTATTCTAAATTTATGAAGTTTAGCAAGAAATGGTTAGTTCCGGCCGCGGCGATGCTGCCGGTTCTTCTGCTGGTGCTGGCGGTGGCCGGCTGCGGAGGCGACAAGGCCGAAGCCGACAAGCTGGTAAAGGAGGCCGACGACTTGAGGCTTCAGGCGGCCGACGGCTTCCGGAAAAGCACGGCTGCCATCGACGGCCTGGTCAGGAGCGCGGCGGCCGGCCAGGTCCTGCCCCCGAACCAGACGAGGGCCGCTGTCGAATCGGCATCCGAAGAACTTGCCGCCGCCCTGGGTGACCTGACTATGCGCGACGACAGGCTCAAGGCCGCCGGGGAGCTGGATATCGGCAGCGCCTACCGGGAATATCTGGACCTGCTGAGGCGAAGCAACGACCGGCTGAGCGAGGCGCTGAACATGCAGCTGCAGACGGCCACTCTGCTCGAACAGGAGCAATTCTCCCTGGCCGGCTGGGACGAGATCAGAGCCGAGATCGTCATCAGCCAGATCCACGGCATGCAGGAGGATATCCAGCATGTATTCAGCGAATCCGAGCAGCTCCGCAACCAGGCGGAGCAGTTTAAGAAGGACAACGGGGGGTTTTAGGGACGCCCTCCTTGCCTTGCCGGATTGTCATCCCTAGAATACGGTATGGCTGGGGCGATTAGCTCAGCTGGTTAGAGCGCCGTCCTCACATGGCGGAGGTCACTGGTTCGAGTCCAGTATCGCCCACCAGAGTTCCGAGCCATCTGGATCATCTGGTTTGTTATCGTCA
>JACUUL010000114.1 GCA_014859345.1 Thermoleophilia bacterium | reverse complement strand
CTTGGCTCCCGTGGCCGGCTGCCAGAACTTACGTTGCTCGGGGGTCAGCGCCTCAGCGAGATGATCCATGAGCTCCGGCTTGTGGGACTGGATGGCGGCGATGAGCTCAGGCGGCGGGGAGCTGCCGGCGGGCCGCCTTAGATGAAGCTCATCCCCGTGGCGCTCCAGGGTAAACCCCAGGGATTTTACTCGGGCGAGAATGTCCTCAACCGTTTTCACAGGACATTGACCTCCAGTTGTTTTTGCTCGGGCTCGGAATCGGGTGATTCAGGTTCTCCAAGGTGTCCAGGTTCCCTTATCTGGAAATCTTGGCAACCTTGTACTTCTTGGCTTTCTTGACTCCCGTACGCTTCTTTCTCTGCCTCAAGATTGCCAAGATTGCCAAGGTTGCCAAGGCTTACGGGGTTAGAGCTTGGCAATATTGGAAGCTCCCAATACCAGGGGCCGGGGATCACCGGGTGAACGCTCTTAATCTTGAGCTTACTTTTCGCCCGGTTCGCTGTTCTTTCGCTGACTCCGGCCTGGCGGCACTGCCGTTTAACTTCATCCGCCTGGACGCGCCCGCCGGTCAGGATCGATTCCAGCACCTCCATTGCTTCTTCGAGTGCTCCCCGTTCACCGTCATCAGCCTGGGCTAATAGCGCGTTTGCATCGTGCGGACTCGTTCCCTCCCAGACAATCCGGCTTGTCCTGAATTGCTCCCCATTATGATCCACGTGGACTTCCTCAATGCGGTAGGCCAGGCCCTCGGGTTTGGCGTCCACGTTGCACTTTTGGGATGCGAGCACGTGGCGTTCCTCACCTTCGTTTGAATCAGGGTCATTCGCCACCACAAGGCCGCTCCTGGCCGCTCCTATGATGCCGATAGAGCCGCCGCCCCGATACATGACTTTGGCACCTTCCATTTTGTTGAAGTGCCTGATTACCAAAAAGGCGGCTCCTGTTTTCTCTGCCAGTTCGGCGACACGGGAAAGCACTTTGCGGACCTCGCTATCTTTGTGCGCATTGGTCTCTCCCATGTAGGCCATGAGTGGGTCAACGATGACTAGCTTTGCCCTGGCCTGTTCAATTGCCTTTTCAATCACGGCCAGATCATCAGGTAGGACCGGGGGATGTCCGCCATCATCATCGGGGCAGGAATTGAGGACAAGGATGCTCTCCAAATCCGCGCCAGCCGCCTCCATGCGTAGCCGGATAGTATCCCTCAGTCCATCCTCAGATGACAGGATTACGACGCCGGCAGGCTCACCCCCACCGCTGCCGTCCGGCATCGAATGGCCCTCGCTCAGTCTGGCCGCGATGTCGAAGGCGATGGTTGATTTACCCTGGCCGGGATCACCGTCAAGAACAGTAAGTTTTCCGTAGGGGATGCGGCCATGAAACAGCCAGGTGATATGCTCAGGCTCCACCTCAGAGAGGAAGACGCCTACTTGTGGCGGTCCCTCTTCCGGCGTCTCCGGCTCCGGTGGCGGATTCTTAACCAGCTCTTGCAGTTCCTGAGCCGTGCCGCCGGTGGCTATCCAGTCGCTCACGTCCTTTCCGTGCTTGGGGAGAACGTCGCCCAGGCCGGGCAGGTGGATGACCACCACGTCGGCGGCAACACCTTCGAGCGCGGCCTTCACCTTGGCGGCGTGCTTGTGGCCGGGAATGTCGTTATCCGGGATGATCACCACGTGAGCGCCTCGCAGGCTTTCA
>JACUUL010000113.1 GCA_014859345.1 Thermoleophilia bacterium | reverse complement strand
TTAGCCACGCTGGCGTGGAATGTGAAGCGGATGAACGTGTTGAAAATGGCGCAGTGAGGGGCCTTTTTACCCGCCCAAAGGCCTATCTGGTGCACCTCAAAGTGCCATAGAGGCCAATCTGGACGCCCTGATGACCACTAACGGTCAAACTCGGGAAGCCAAGCGAACAAGACAACTTTAAATGACGCCTGTCAGGTGCAAGTCCGACAGGCTGCTAGAAAAGGCGTATAAAGTCGTTGCGATAAGTAAATCAACAAACCGGGGTTTATTCATGAGTGTCAGCGGTAAAACCATTGTTTTGACAGGCTCATCCAGTGGTATCGGTGAACAGGCAGCCTATCAATTGGCGCGTAAAGGGGCGCGACTTTGCCTTGTGGCTCGACGAGAGGATGAATTGAAGCGGGTGCAAGCGTCCATTATGGCCGAAGGCGGTGAGGCGTGGGTATACCCGGGTGACCTGACGGATGATGCCGGCTTGCAGGCTGTTGCAGAGCAGATACTTGCAGAGCATGAACGGGTAGATGTTCTGGTTAATAATGCGGCTCGCTCGATCCGGCGCCCCATAGCCGAGGCTCTGGATCGGCTGCATGATTACCAGCGAACCATGAACATCAATTATGTCGCAGCCGTCGGTTTAACGCTGAAATTGCTTCCACGCATGTTGGCACAAGGCCGGGGGCAGGTGGTAAATATCTCCACTTTGTCCTCCCAGGTTCCAATTCCTTTATTCTCGGCGTATCTCGCCAGTAAGACCGCTCTGGAGTCTTTCTCCCGGTCTTTATTAGCGGAGATGGGGGATCAGGGGATAGGCGTTACGGTGGTTTACTATCCTATGGTGCGCACGCCCATGTCTTCGAAAACCAGTATTTACAAGCACATGCCAATGATGACACCTGACAAGGCTGCGAGCTGGATAGTCAAAGCGGTGGATCAGCGCCCGGCGCGGGTGGGGAGTCTGGTGGGAACGGCGGGCAGTATCGCTCTCGCGGCTTTGCCTGGCCCGGTCACGCGATATACCCAGCCGTTGTTCAAACTGATGGATAAAAAGCTTGGGCAAAAGGCGAGGCAATAATCACAAACAAAAAAAGGCAGCCGAAGCTGCCTTTTTCAAACGTATCAGGGCTGTATTAATTACAGGCCTACTACGTTCTCCGCCTGAGGACCTTTCTGGCCCTGAGATACGGTGAATTCTACCTGCTGGCCTTCAGCCAGAGTCTTGAAACCGCCGCCCTGAATGGAGCTGTAATGAACAAAAACGTCCGGGCCGCCTTCACGAGTGATAAAACCAAAACCTTTGGATTCGTTGAAAAACTTAACAGTACCGGTAACAGTAGACATATTTTACTATCCTGAAATCAATCTTTAATGTGCCGTCTAACATCGTTGTGATGCTGGATCAGCGGTATGCGGAAACAAAAAACTGGCGTGATCAAAAACAGGACGAAAGCTACATATTACTACTGAGATGCGTCTTATTGATGAATGCTATGCTAAATCTTTCCAACGAGCATCACTGTACTCCTACCGCTCGGGAATAGAAAGTGTTTTTTTATAAGCACTAACCCGCAGGCATGACTAACGTCTTCAGAATGCCGGTTTCTTTCGGATGCGCATACTTGAATAAGTGATCTATACTCACAGCACTGAGAGTCTGGCCTTCCTCTGACGGAGCAAAATCTGTATGTCTCTGGATCCTGTT
>JACUUL010000060.1 GCA_014859345.1 Thermoleophilia bacterium | reverse complement strand
ACTGCTGCCTCCCGTAGGAGTCTGGGCCGTGTCTCAGTCCCAGTGTGGCCGATCACCCTCTCAGGCCGGCTACCCATCGTTGCCTTGGTAGGCCATTACCCTACCAACAAGCTAATGGGCCGCGGGTCCATCCTGAAGCAGAAGCCGAAGCTACCATTTTCTACAGAACCATGCGATTCCGCAGGATATCCGGTATTAGCCATCCTTTCGAATGGTTGTCCCGGTCTTCAGGGCAGGTTACCCACGTGATACTCACCCGTTCGCCGCTTTACTCACACCCGAAGGTGCTTTCTCGCTCGACTTGCATGTGTTAAGCACGCCGCCAGCGTTCGTCCTGAGCCAGGATCAAACTCTCCGTGAAAGAGTTGCTTCCTACGGGATGACCGTGGGACATGACCCAATTTCCGCAGGAAATTGGAGTGTCCCGGAGGTCAATCCCGGGAATAACTGTTTTTGAGCTTGATCTTAAAGGAGGTCTCCTGACGGAAACTTCCTAAAGAAATTGACTGGCTTTACAGGCTACCGGTTTCCGATGGCAAGCCACCGGACCGGTCGCTGTCTTCACGCTGTTTAGTTTTCAAAGACCATTTGCGCCCCCGAAGGTATACGCACAGATGGGTAGACTAGCAGTTAATATACCGCCATTCAACCCGTTCAAATCCTGGATTCCGTCCCCTCGCAAAAGGGCCTGAACACCAGGCGCGGCAATAAAAATGCCACCGGAAAAGCACGGTGGCACACTTGAGCACTCTTTTCTCGAGTACCTCTAGCGATGCCTCCCGGCTATGGAAGAAGTTGAAAACAATCCGTTCAGTTTACTTGCTTCCCCTTTCCGAATTAGTAGTATAGACCCCTTATATAGCATAGTCAAGGTAATTTCGGACGAAAAAGGGAACGGTTTTTGGCTTGCCAAAAGCCTTTTCAATCCAAGAAAATGTGATCTTGCTCACATTATTCTCTACCCGGAAAACTCCGGTTTTAATCCCTCCACATGCCGGCCGCAATTTCTCTATCTACCGTGCCGCTCAGGTCCCGTTTTTGCTCGCTTCCAGGATCTCGCGGGCCCGCTCCAGATCGGTCCGCGGCACCAAAAGCCGGACCCCCATGGTCAGCTGTATCGGGGGAGCCATGCCGCCGGCATCGTCGCGGAATATGACAGACGGAATGTCTTCGCATTTGAGGACGGATCTGGCCAGCTCGGCATCCAGCTCCGAGGGATAGCGGGCAAGGAGAACGTAATCTGCGGCTTCCGGCTCAGATGGAATCATGGAATGTTGATGTTCACAATCGGATGGATGTCAAAGCAATGTCCCGCCATCCGGCTGCCGTTCTTCTATGATGTCATCAATCCAGCTGAGCGCGGCGGAGACATTGGGGAAGCCGATCGTGCTGGTAAGCAGGATCACCGCGTGCCTTATCTCTTCCGGATTGGCTCCGGACTGCAGCGCCCGCCGGGCATGGCTGTGGACCGCCCCTTCCGAGCGTATGGCCACCGCAGCCGCCATCTGGATAAGATGGCCGGTTTTCTGGTCTATCGGTCCCTGCCTCCCGGCGGCTTTTCCCAACTCGTCAAGAGCCTCCATGTACGATTTGTAATTGGTTCTGAGCTTGACATACTGCTCGGGAAGTTCCATCCTGGACATAAGGTCATTTCCTCCTTCGTGGACTTGTACGAATATAATTCTTTTTTTCTCCCCGGGAAGCCGGTTTTTAAGCAGGTCCTTTGCTTGCCTGCTTCGCCGCCCTGATGATCCCGTGATATTTCACTGACTTTCCCGCCTTGAGGGTGGCGCCGTCAAGTCCCTCGAATCCTATTTTTTCCGACAGTACCTGACGGTCCGATATAAAGACGCCACCCTGCTGGATGCGGCGGCGGGCTTCGCTGCGGGTCAGGCCGAACCAGCGCTCCAGCAGCTTGGGCAGATAGACAAGGCCGTGCTCGTTGTCGCCGGGTTCGAGCACGCACTCCACCAGAGCCGCGTTGGCGGTCAGGATCTTGTCACGGAAGATCTCATCGAAGTGCCTTTGGGCAGCTTCGGCCGTGGCCTGGCCGTGAAAGCGGGCCACCAGTTCGCCGGCCAGAGCCGCTTTCAGGTCCCGCGGATGCAGCGAACCGTTTGCCAGCCCCTGCTCCATGGCGCCGATATCATCCAGAGGGCGTGAGGTAAGAAGCCGGTAATAGGTGATCATGGCGCTGTCGGGGATGCTCATTACCTTGCCGAAGATCTCGTCGGCCGGCTCATTCACGCCAATGTAATTGCCCACCGACTTGCTCATGCGCTGCTCGCCGTCGGTGCCGGGCAATATCTCGTTGGTGATCACAACCTGTGGCGGCTTGCCGTAATACTCCTGGACCACCCGCCCCATCAACATGTTGAATTTCTGGTCGGTGCCACCGAGCTCGATGTCTGCGTCGACCGCCACCGAATCATAACCCTGCAGCAGCGGATACAGGAACTCAAGCATGGAGATCGCCTGTCCGGCGGACAGGCGGTTTGCGAAATCGTCGCGTTCCAGTATCCGCGCTACCGTGCTCGATGAGAGCAGCCGGAAAATATCCTCCAGGCGCATGGGTGAGAGCCATTCGCTATTTTTCCTGAGTTCCAGCTTGCTGTGATCCTGATCCAGCACCTTCCAGGCCTGTTCCTGATAAGTCCTGGCGTTGGCCTCGATGATTTCGGGCGGCAATTGAGGACGTGTTTTTGAGGCGCCGCTGGGGTCGCCAATGCGCGCGGTGTAGTCGCCGATTATCAGAACCGCCAGGTGGCCGGCATCCTGGAACTGCCTGAGCTTGGTCAGCACAACAGTGTGCCCGAGGTGAATATCCGGCGCCGTGGGGTCCACGCCCAGCTTCACCCGCAACTGGCGTCCCCGGGCCTCGGCTTCCTCGAGCCTTTTTCCCAGCATGCCTTCCGGAAGAACATCCACGCATCCCTTGGTCAGGGTGGAAATTGTTTTCGTATCGATGGCCATCGGGCAATGATAACAAAAAAACGATAAGCCAAGCAGCCCGCAGCCCGCGCGTGAGGGAGGCCGCAGTGACAAACAGGCTCCTGCAGGCGCCGCGGTCCGCTTCCGGCCAGCCACGGTCTTGACCGGAATCATGCATGTTGTATCGTTTTTTGCATAATGGGCATAAAGTAAGTGACGCTTTGCTTCAGGAGGTTTGCAAGCTGTCAGTTTCGAAGAGGCAGAGCCTTCACCCGCTCTGCTCGTCCGGCATGACATTGTTTTAAGAAGGAAACAAAAGACCTTGAGCTACAAGAGCCGTCAAAGGAAGACCAGGCGCAAACGGTTTCCCAGTCTCCGGACAATGGCCGCCCTGTTATTCCTGGCGATACTGGCCGCGTCCCCGGTTATATCGCGTGGCCTTACCTCAGCGGGCAATAATCTTCCCTCTCTTGACGAGGAGGAAGAATATGTCGCCGCCAACGATACGCTCATCTTCGATTCGAGTCCCAGCCCGAACCTGCTGGCCGTTCTGCACGCCGGTGAAAACCGCATCATCGTCCCCCCGGAACAGATTCCGGAGAAGATGAAACAGGCAATCGTGGCCATAGAGGATGACCGGTTCTACCAGCACCGCGGCATAGATCCTTTGGGGATGCTGCGCGCCGTCGCCGTGAATTTCAGCGAGGGGAGGCTGGTGGAAGGCGGCAGCACAATCACCCAGCAATACATCAAGAATGCCTACTTCTCCAGCGAGCCCAGCTTCAACCGGAAGTTCAGGGAGACAATTTACGCGTATGAGCTGGAGCAGAAATGGTCCAAGGACAGGATAATCAGCGAATACCTCAACACCATCTACTTCGGCAACGGGGCCTATGGCCTGCAGACGGCGGCTTTCACCTATTTCAACAAGCCGGCATCCTCTCTGACCATCGCGGAGTGCGCCCTGCTGGCTGCCATCCCCAAGTCGCCTCTTGAGTTTTCGCCGTTCACGAATCCCGAAGACGCCAGGGACCGGCGGAACCTGGTGCTGTCCAAGATGCTCAAGCAAGGAATGATCAGCAGGGAAGAGTTCGATATGGAGAGCGCGGCGCCGCTGCCGCCGCAGCCCCATCCCGTAGGTCCGGAATCGGCTACCGCGCCTTATTTCATTGAATATGTCAAAGAACAGCTCATAACCCGCTATGGCACCAGGACGACCCTCGAAGGCGGACTGAGGGTGTTCACCACTCTCGATCTGGAAAAACAGGCAGCGGCTGAAAGGGCCGTATCCCTGGTGCTGGATCAACCGGGCGACCCCAGCGCCGCCCTGGTGTCGCTGGAGCCGGACACCGGCTATGTGCGGGCCATGGTCGGAGGACGAAGTTTCGCCGATCAGAAATTCAATGTGGCCACGGAGGGGCACCGGCAGCCCGGTTCGGCCTTCAAGCCATTCGTGCTGGCCGCGGCGATGAACGAGGGCATCTCCCCCGGCACCATGTTCATGTCAGAGCCAAAGAGGTTTAACCTCGGGGGAGACGGGACCGTTTGGAAGGTCAGCAACTTCGACTACCTTTACCTGGGCAGGATCAGCCTGGAAAGAGCGACTGTTTTTTCTGACAATTCGGTGTACGCGGAACTGATCATGAGGATAGGACCCGGCGACGTGGCCGCCCTAGCGCACGCCTCCGGCGTGAATACCGAATTCTCCGCCGGGCCCGCCATCGCCCTGGGCGGGCTGGACAACGGCATGACCCCTCTGGAGCTGGCTTCCGCCTACGGCACTTTCGCAAATGGCGGCAACAGGGTCAGCGGCAGCATCGATTTCAATGGCAACGGACCCGGACCTATCTCGATTTTCCGGGTAGAGGACGCCGCCGGCCAGGTCATTGAAAGAAACGAGCCCCGGGCCACGCCCGTGCTCGATCCGGTTGTCGCCTATCATGTCAATAACGTGCTTAAACAGGCGGCCATGAACGGCGCCAGCCAGTACACAAAACTCGGCCGTCCATCTGCAGGAAAAAGCGGCACCACGGAGGACCATGCAGACGCGTGGTACTCGGGATATACACCGGAACTGGTGACGGCGGTGTGGATAGGCTATCCGGGACAGCGCACTTCCATGGCCGACATCCGCGGCGTCCGGGTGACCGGCGGTTCCTGGCCGGCGCAGATATGGAACATCTACATGACCGAGGCGCTGGCGGATACGCCGCCTTCGGATTTCCACAAACCGCCCGGCTCCGACCTGGTGCGGGCGCAGGTATGCACGCATTCAGACCAGGTCGTCCAGCCATGGTGCCCCACCAGTGAAAGCCGCCTGTTCTTTCCGGGACGCGAGCCCCGGGAGAAATGCACCCTGCACCAGCCGCGGGAGATAGCGATGCCTCAACTGACCGGCATGCCGCTGGCAGAGGCATGGAAGACGGCCAAGGCGGCGGCCCTGGAGCCACGTTTGTCTTTCCTGAGCGATCCTTCGCAAGCGGCGGACCTGGTGCTCGACCAGAACCCCAAACCAGGAGAGAAGGTAAGACAGGGAACGACGGTGACCATCGCGGTGGCGGGAACGCCGGGGTCGGTCAGGCCTCCGGCAGACTGACTGATGTTCCGTGAGCAGACCTTCTGACTGTGATCCCGACGGCGCGTAACGACCGGGGATCTGCCTGCGGCAAAGAAAAAACAGGGTCCGCGAGCGTTGGGGGAGGCAGTTACTTTTTCTTTGTTGACTTCCTGGCGGTCCTCTTGGCCGGCTTCCTCAACCGGCTGACCCGGAAAAGGCCAGAGCAGGGTATTATCTCGACTCCTTTTTTCTCCAGCTCGTCCAGAAACAGGTTTATGCCCAGGGAATCGCTGGCGTTGTGGCCGGCGATGACGACGTTGATCTTGTGTTTCTCGGCAGCTTCCCGGTTCTTCTCGCTGATATGCATCCCCACCAGCGTGCCCACCCCCGCCTGGGCGAGGTTCTCCATGGATTCAGAAGGACCGCCAGTACCACCCGTCATGTCCACCAGGACCTTGCCGGCCCGGCGCGACTCCTTGCCCACCACGATAGTGGGGCCGGCATTCTGGCGAGCGGCCTCGCGGTATTCGGGATAGTTCTTCTTGAGATCGTCGCGCACGTCGCCAAGGGTCAGATCGCGCCGGCGGTCGAAGAACTTCTGCAGCTCGTTGGCGACCAGGTTGTCGGTCGGTGTATGGCAGCACATGAATGGGAGACCCAGAAGATGCGCCGTCTGCACCGGCCGCTGATGGTTGAGAGACAACATCAACCGCCCCACCTCAGCCTGCCTCCCTTCCAGAACAGCCTCGCCCACATTGATGGGGACCCCGGCCTTATGCCAGATATCCGCCTGCACATCCATGACATCCGCCAGCGCCGCCAGCGCCTTTCCCTCCGGATGATGACTCATCACCAGATCTACGCGGCGGCCTTTCTCCCGCAAGCGGTCGGCAAGCATGATCTCCGCAGCCTCCATATCGATTCCGGCCAGGATGGCCTTGACTTCGGTGGCAAAATCACCGCTCAGGATCCTCGTGTCGGCAAAGGGATTGGTCAGCCTTTCGGTGTCGTATAACTCCTTATCCTCATCCGACAGTTTCTCGTAGGCCTCTTTCTGTTTTTTCAGAAACTTGTCGACTTCACGTTTTCCCCGGGGGTCGGTCTTTATGCCCATTGACACCGCCAGATTATAGATATCAACAAGTTTCAATTTATCGCTCCTTTCGCGTCAGCCTGCGAGAGAGATACTTGCTATCGGCTGCGCAATAACGCCACTTGCGCCTCGTTCCCGTCCTTATTCCTATGCGGGGTGTCGCTATGATCCCTGGTTCTTGACAATCGGCCGATCTGCCATACAGCTTAAGCGCGCCCCGGTAAACAGGCCGCCCGTAGTGGGATAGGTCTATGGCCAGCGCCTGTGTCAACTTGCCCGGGCCGTTGGTCAGATCATGTAAATCGCGCGCCGCCGCCCGGCGCCGGCGCATCTCATCGATACCTTCGGTTGGCTCAAGCGCCCTGATGAGCACCGCTGCCGGCTTCCCTTCATGTTCGCAAACGATGTTGAAGAGATTGTGCATGCCGTAGCTGAAGTATACATACGCTCTGCCCGGTAGTCCAAACATTACCCGGTTTCGCTCCGTGGGCCCCCGGTAAGCGTGACAGGCGGGATCCTCCTGGTTGTAGGCCTCCGTCTCGACGATGATGCCGCCGACACCGTCATGCATGAGCCGGCAGCCAATCAAGTCCGGCGCCACGTCATGGACGCTGCGGTCGTAAAAAGACCTTGGCAAGGGCGTTTGTTTCCCTGGTTTCACCCTTCCAGCTCGGCGAGCGCCGTGCGCATGTCTTCAAGCCGCTCGCGGGCCTTTGCCAGTTGACCGGCAACCTGGACCGGGGACGTCCCTCCATAGGAGTTTTTCCGCTCCACGGAGGCTTCGATGTTGATTACCTCCTGATAGTCATCTCCAAACTCGGCTGCCAGCGGCTTCAGGTCGTCGGCGGTCATCGAGGACAGCGCCCTTTTCTGGTCGATGCACTTGCGCACGAGCTGTCCAGCCACTCGGTGAGCGTCCCGGAAGGCCATGCCCTTGCCAACCAGATAATCGGCCACGTCTGTGGCCAGCGCGAAGCTCTCGTCCGCGGCGCGCCACATGCGGCTCGAGTTGAAATCAAGAGTGGCCACGATCTCCGCCATCACCGGCACGGTCAGCAAAAGAATGTCGGAGGTGTCAAAAACATAATTTTTGTCTTCCTGCATATCCTTGTTGTAAGCCAGCGGCAGGCCGCTCATGATCGACATCAGGCCCTGCTGGTTCGCCGCCACCCGGGCAGCCTTGGCCCGAATGAGCTCGCAGGCATCCGGGTTCTTTTTCTGGGGCATGATGCTGGACCCGGAAGTAAAGGTATCGGAGATCTCCACGAACCCGAACTCCTCGCTCGACCAGTTGATCAGCTCCGCGGCCAGCCGGGAGAGATGCATGCCCAGCATCGAGGCCGCTCCCATGTAGTCGATAGCAAAATCCCGGCTGGAAACGTCATCCATGGAGTTGAAGCCGGGACGCTGGAAACCGAGCTCGGCGGCAACCTGGTCCCGGTTAACCGGATAATTGACTCCCGCCAGGGCGCCAGCTCCCAGGGGCGACACCTGGGTTGACGTAAACGCCTGTGACAGGCGCAGGTAATCCCGCGCGAACATCTCGAAGTATGCCAGCAGGTGATGCGCCAGCAACACCGGCTGGGCCCGCTGCAGATGCGTATAACCGGGCAGGATGACGGCCATTCCCGGTTCAGCCTGTTTCAGCAGCGACTCCAGGAGCACGACGACATCAGTCAGGTGCTGTCCGATCTGGTCGCGTACGTAAAGGCAAAAGGCAGTAGCCACCTGATCGTTGCGGCTGCGGGCCGTATGCAGCTTTGCGGCCGGAGCGCCGATCAGCCCGGCCAGCCTTTTCTCGACGGCCGTATGGATATCCTCGTCAGAAATGTTGAAGGCAAAATCGCCCTTGGCGATTTCGCCCATGATCTCCGTAAGTCCCCGGTCTATCTCCTCGAATTCCTCATTGGTGATCACCCCGATGTCCGAGAGCATGCGGGCGTGCGCCACCGACCCCTGGAGGTCATAAGGGGCCAGCCGCCAGTCAAAGCCGATGGAGGCGTTCAACTGCTCAAAAAGCTGATGCGGCGGCTGGACGAAGCGGCCGGACCAGAATTTTTCGTTTTTCCCTTCAGCGGTCATCCCGGCGACCTCCTTCTTTCAATTCACCCTATCGTCTTTTTAAACACGCCTTCCGTCAAACTGAAAAAGCGCCTTGCCGGTCGTTACGAAAAGCGAGTGAGATCCACCATCGCGCTTCCTATCCCTTCCTGGCCCATACTTCCAGCGGCAAACCCCAAAGCTCGCAAAAACCTTTCGCCGCTTCGTGGCTGAAGGCGTCGCCGCTGCTGTACGTGGCCAGATTTACGTCATAAAGGGAATGTGGCGAAGTCCGGCCTACCATGGAGCACGAGCCTTTGTAGAACTTGAGCACGACTGTGCCGCTTACCCGCTTCTGGGTTTCAGCCATAAAGGCGCGGATGGCATCCATCAGGGGATCATACCAGCCCCCATAATAAGTCATATCAGCGAACTTCTGCTCGAGGCCGCGCTTGAAATGGCTGAGCTCGCGCGGCAGTGTCAGGTCCTCCAGCTCCCGGTGGGCGGTGATCAGGGCCAGGGCCCCCGGAACCTCGTATACCTCCCGCGACTTGATCCCCACGAGGCGGTTCTCAACCATGTCGACCCGGCCATAGCCGTGACTGCCGGCCAGGATGTCCATCTGTGAAACCAGGTTCAGCAGCGGCATCTCCCGGCCGTCAAGCGCCACTGGCTCGCCGGCATCGAATGTAATCTCCACATGCTCGGGCTCGTCGGGCGCGTCCGCGGGATCCATGGTCACCTCGAAAGCGTCTTCCGGCGGCTCTACCCGTGGATCCTCCAGTGGACCGCATTCGACAGCGCGCCCCCAAAGGTTTTCGTCGACGCTGAACGGGCTTTCCTTTTTCAGGGGAACGGGAATGCCGCGCGCGGCCGCGTATTCCATGGACTGCTCCCGCGTCATGCCCCACTCCCGTGCCGGAGCCAGGATCTCCAGCGAAGGATCCAATGAGCGGATGCCCAGGTCGAACCGCACCTGGTCGTTGCCCTTGGCTGTGCACCCGTGAGCTACCGACGCGGCTCCCGATTTATGCGCCACCTCCACCAGGATTTTACTGATCAGCGGCCGCGAAAGGGCGCTGACCAAAGGATACCTTTCCTCGTAGAGAGCATTCGCCGCCACCGCCGGCAATACGAAATCATGGGCAAACTCATCTTTGGCATCAACCACATAAGACTCTACCGCTCCGATGCTCAAGGCCTTCTTACGGAGGTCCTCGAGGCCGGATGCCCTTCCAGCGTCAACCAGCACCGCCACTACATCCAGATCATGCTTCTCCTTGAGCCAGGCAATCATCACCGAGGTGTCCAGCCCGCCCGAATACGCCAGGACTGTTTTCTTGCTTCCGCTCATCATTTTTTCACCTCAATCCTGCGTTGATCTTTTCATATATGGACTCCTCCCGTTATGCAAGAGGTTCCCGGCAAACCGGGTTCG
>JACUUL010000059.1 GCA_014859345.1 Thermoleophilia bacterium | reverse complement strand
TTCTTTCCGATTGCCATTTGACTCACCCTCTGGCTTCAGCCTGTTTGACAACCACCCAGTCAGTCACCCGGCTCGACACCCAGCAGCTCTCGCAGATAGGGATTAAGGAAGGTGCCATCCCGGTCCATGTGGCTTCGTATTTCCTGAAAGCGGTCCCACATGGGATACAAGGGGCGCAGCTCGGCGGCTGTCAGATTATGTTTCTTGCCCCAGTGGGGCCGGCCGTCGTGATACCGGAAGATATCCTCGATGTCTTTGAAAAAATCATGGAATGGCAAACCGGCGTTCTGATGCAGGGAGATGGTTACCGTGTCGCGTCCGTATTCGTTGCTCAAGAAGGTATCATCCTCCGCGACTGTCCGGTAAAGCACCCGCCAGCCGACATTACGGCGATGCCTTTCCTTGATCCGCCGGCGAACCTCCTGAAAACACGCGGGGCCCGCCGCCGCCGGGAGCGCGTATTCCATTTCATCGAATTTGAGGATTCTGGTTTTCGGGATGACTTCGGCGCTCCAGCCGGTTTTGTCTTCCGTCAGTTTTGCGAATGGCAGTTCATCCGTTCCCTTCCCGGGATGGTCCATCACCCTGAGCTTGACCTCATCGCTTCTCGGATACCAGTAGAAATCGAAGTTGCGGTTTTCTTCAACGAGCTCGTCAAGATGCGTCATGCAGTCATCCACATGCGTGCACCATTCCCTGCGGCGAAGCGTGTATGCCGGCAGCAGCTTGAGCTGCAGCGTCGTGAATATCCCCAACGTGCCCAGCGACACGCGGGATGCCCGGATGAAATTGCTGTCACGCTCGAAAGTACGCTCGATGATGTCCCCCCGGGCGGTCACCATGCGCACGCCGGTAAGGGCGCTGGACAGGTCGCGCAGGCGCCTGCCTGTGCCATGGGTGCCCGTGCCGATGGCGCCGACAACCGTTTGCATGTCCACATCGCCGAGGTTGTGCAGAGCGAGGCCCGACTCGAGCAACGACTCGCCGGCTTCCTTCAGGGTCATCCCGGCTTGCATGGCTACCACGTTTGCTGATGAGTCAACCAACTCGAGCCCGCGAAAGTTCTCCAGCGAAACCAGTATGCCGTCAGTCTCGACCAGAGGCACCGACGAGTGTCCCGCGCCTGCCACGCGCACCGTGTGCCCGTCCGCTGCCGCCCGGCGAATGATGTCCGCCAGCGTCTCTTCGTTATCCGGGGCTACGACTCGTCCGGGCACGAATCTTAAGCTTCCCGACCAGTTTGACCATTCCTGTTCCGCCATGTGCGGTAACTCCTGTTTCGCGGCAAAAGTCTGTCTATTCTTTCCTGGATGATTCGGTATCAAACAATGAGGGTAAATTGCGTAAAAAACAATTTCCTGCCAACCGTCCACGATCTTTGGGAGATTGTCCGGATGAAGACAGAAATCGGATACCACGCCTCACACGAGCAGTTCTCGCCGAGCGCCTTGCTCGATCTCGTGCGGGCCGCTGAAGCGGCCGGATTCAACGCTGCCCTTAGTTCCGACCACTTTCATCCCTGGAGCAGGCATCAGGGGGAAAGCGGCTACGCCTGGTCCTGGCTGGGAGCGGCGCTGCAGGCGACATCCATGACGTTCGGGGTGGTTTGCGCGCCTGGCCAGCGCTACCACCCGGCCATAATCGCCCAGGCAACGGCGACGCTCATGGAGATGTTTCCCGACCGGTTCTGGGTTTCATTGGGGAGCGGTCAGCTTCTCAATGAGGGTATCACGGGCGAATGCTGGCCGGTAAAGGCAGACCGTAACCGGCGGCTGCTCGAAGCGGTGAAGGTCATTCGTGAGCTTTGGACCGGGGAGCCCGTAATTCACCACGGCTCTTTTGATGTGGAGGAGGCCAGGTTATACAGTCTGCCCGCGGCTAGCCCTCATCTGGTGGGCGCCGCCATCACCCCGGAGACGGCTCAATGGGTGGGCGGCTGGGCCGACGGGCTCATCACGATATCACGCCCCCGGGATGAGCTCAGCGAGGTTGTCGATGCTTTTCGAAGTGGTGGCGGCGAGGGCAAACCGATGTACCTGAAAGTACAGATTTCATACGCCCGGACTGAGGAGGAGGCGAGGCGTGGGGCATGGGAGCAGTGGCGCACGAATATTTTTGACAGCCACGTGCTTTCCGACCTTCGCACTCCGGAGCATTTTGATGCGCTGGCCAAACTTGTCAGGCCCGAAGAACTGGCTGGTCATGTAAGAATATCCAGTGAGCCCGGCAAGCACTTGGACTGGTTGCGTCAGGACATGGAACTGGGTTTTGAGCATATCTATCTCCACAACGTAAACAAGGAGCACCGCGTCTTTATCGAGGATTTTGCCGAGCACGTTCTGCCGTCCCTGCGCCCTTGAGATGCCGAAGGCCGGCAAATCGAAATACAAGCCTGCTTCGGACTATGGAGCGATCGGAAATCTGCGCACCGTGGCTCTGGTCGGGCGCGATGGTTCGATTGATTGGTGCTGCTTTCCCCATCTGGATGATAAAAGTGTGTTTGCCGCCGTTCTCGACCATGGAAAAGGCGGGAGGTTCCGCGTATCCGCCAGGGACTCGGAGCCCACAAGCCAGCGCTATATCAAAGGCACCAATGCCCTGGAGACGGTGTTCCAATCCAGCGAAGGGCGGCTGGTTGTCACGGACTTCATGCCGGTCTGGGGAGATCTCGACAGGGCGCGGAAGTCGCGATACCTCAGCGAGATTCACCGGATTTTGAGGTGTGATGGCGGCCGGGTAGATGTCGAGGTGGAGTGGTCGCCGCGCCCGGATTACGCGCGCGCTTTCTTTGACATCAAGCCGGCCCCGCGGGGGTGGGTGGTGACCGGCGCCGGCCCCTCCATGACGCTCGGGGGA
Source organism: Thermoleophilia bacterium (assembly GCA_014859345.1). Lineage (GTDB taxonomy): Bacteria > Actinomycetota > Thermoleophilia > BMS3ABIN01 > BMS3ABIN01 > Kmv30. Next base: position 7,427 of record JACUUL010000059.1, on the reverse strand, counting down.
TTATCGGAGGCCGAGGCGGGGATCGCGGCGGAATCGGGTCCGCTCCTGAGGGGCGGATTCAGAATGAGGGGCGGTGAGCAGCAGGTGCTGGTTAATCGCTGGGATTCAGTCGACACCGGGCAGCGTCTCAGTGATTCACTGGAACTGCTGAGGCGAACGGTTACCGCGTGGAGGCGGTGGGCCTACAAGGAAAAGTCGGTAGCCTCGCGCGAATGGGCGGGAGAGTGGTTATCCAGGATTATACGGTCCGAGCTGGCGCTTAAACTGCTGGTTCATGCCGACACCGGAGCCGTCGCGGCGGCCGCTTCTACTTCGCTGCCTGAAACAATCGGCGGCGTCAGGAACTGGGATTACCGGTATGCGTGGATTCGCGACGCCGCTTTTACGGTCCAGGCCCTGAGTTCCTTCGGGCATGAGATGGAGGCGATAGACTTCCTTTACTGGACAGAGAGGGTTTCGATGGCCCACAGTGAGGAAAGGCCGGAAGTGCAGATCATGTACCGCCTGAACGGGGAGACCGAAATGGAAGAGAGGGAGCTCTCGCACCTGGAGGGATACCGTGGCTCCCGGCCTGTGCGCGTTGGAAACGGCGCCGCCGAGCAGTTGCAGCTAGATGTTTATGGCGAGATCCTTGACTCGGCTTATGAGCTGTTGAGAAGGGGCCATGAGCTCGAACCAAAGCTCATGAGTTTCCTGAGCGGAGTCGCCGACCGGGCCTGCAGCATATGGCGCGAGCCGGATCACGGCATATGGGAAATGCGCGGCGGGAAGCGGCATTACGTTTACTCCAAGGTCATGGTCTGGGCTGCTCTTGACCGGGCGCTCCTGCTGGCTGAGAGGTTCGGCCTGCGGGGGAATATATCCAGGTGGCGGCGTTCGCGCCAGAACATCCAGGAAACCGTATTGAGACACGGTTACAGCAGCGAGCGCCACGCTTTCGTGCAAGCGTTCGGTTCAGAAGACATGGATGCTTCCAACCTGCTCTTTCCCTTGCATGAGTTCCTGCCTTTTGATGATCCCCGCATTCAGGGAACCATCGACCGGACAGTTGAGGATCTTCAGGAAAATGGACTGGTTTATCGTTACCGCGCTGATGATGGCCTGCCCGGAGAGGAAGGTGCTTTTGGCCTTTGCACGTTCTGGCTGGTTGACTCGCTTGCCCTGACGGGCCGCCTGGACGAGGCATGGGAGGTGTTCGAAGGCATCGCCTCCCGCTCCAACCACGTCGGCCTGTTCGCGGAACAACTGGATGCGGAAACGGGCGAATTTCTCGGCAATTTCCCGCAGGCCTTCACCCATATCGGCCTCATAAACAGCGCCCTCTTTCTGGCGTACGCGGAGGGCCGGGAGATCGGCGGGCCGCCGCTGGTGGGAACGCCCGAACACAGGGTCATGCCGCGTTAGGTTCCCGATGCCGGCTTTGCGGCCGCTCTTGGCCAATTACGCCGAAGATTGGTATTTAGCGAAATTCAATATACTGTGTCATAATTCTGCTTTGCAGCCAGAAAACCATGCGTGGAATGATCATGAATTTCTTTCTATCCGGTTCGGAAGCCGGCATGCGGGCCTGCGTCCTGCATGCCGATATCCTGGGGCTGGATGGAAGGCCCTCTCTCATCCTCGGATGCAATCCACTTCCTGCTGATCACCCAACTGTTTGTCCTCCTGCGGCAGCATCTGGAACTTACGGGAGGCGGACGGCTCCTACTCGCCGGTCACCCCCGACCAGGCCAGGGCGAATCAGGTGCAGATGGCTTCACAGGATAACTGCGGCGATTGCCACGCGGGAATGGCGCCTCCTTCTCCGGGAGCACAGCCGTGATTCGCTTGATCCCGGAGCTGTGGAGGACTCTATACCATTTGCTTTGACATTTCCCAGTTTCGGATGGCCAGCGCCAACTGGCTCGCGATCGTTCTGACGATATCGAGATCGATGCTTGAGAGCGGCCGTTCGTCCGGGAAAGAGAAGCACAATGCGCCCATCAGCTCCTGCGAGGTTATGAGGGGAAGAAACAACCGGCGTTCTTTCTCAACTCCCAGCGCCTTCCAGATGAATGCCTGCTCTTCGGAAATATCCTCATCAAGATTTCCTTCCTGGATGATCATGGCCCGGTTTTTAACCGCCTGGACCACAACCAGCGACGTCCGCTCCATGGGTATGCACTTCAACTCTTCGATATCCTGCAACATGTAACCGATCGAGGCAAGATTCACCAGAGAGTTTATTTCCCGGTCACGATAAAAGACCGTGGCTGTTATGCAATCGACAGGCTCCCTGATTGCTTCAAGAGCCTGCTGACAGATTATCCTTATGTCTTTTGAGCTGGCATATGCGGCCGTTACCTGACTCAGTGATTCTATCCACTCGAGGTTTTGCCGCGCCCTGCTCAGTTCGTTTTGATATCCTCTGGCGTTGCTGATCGCCACCGCTGCCTGGGAGCCCATAACAGTGGAGAAATTGATCTGATCTTCTGTGAACCGCCGCAGCCGGTCGGTTTGCGTCAGCCAGACCACGCCAATGGTCCTCCTGCCGGCTACCAACGGCACAATCAAAGCCGACTTGATTCGCAGTTGCTTGATGATATCCGGATTACAGCGGATGTCATTTTGTGTATCTTCGGCGACAATTGTCTTGCGGTTCTCGGCGGCAATTAACCCCAGGCGAAAATCCTTATAGCCAAACCGCATGCTCTGCACCATCTCGTCGTTAAATTCGCCGTAACCAACCTTGCCTACCCAGTGCTCTCCTTCAATCAGGCAAATGCCACCGGCGTTGACTTCTGTCATTAATGCCATGTTGTCAACCGCGACACGCAATATATGCTCCAGGTCGAGGCTAAGCATGAGCTCGCTGCTGAATCTGATGGCCGCGTCTCGCACCCGGGTCCTCTGAACGGAATCCGTTTGCTCAAAAGCAAGCATCGCCACCGACTGCGGCGTTCCTCCTCCGGCGGAGAAGATCGGAATGAAATCCACGCTCCAGCAAGTGCTCCGCCCATCCCGACAACGAACTGACAGGTCGATATCTTCGGCCGGCCGGCCTGAGGACGCCGACAGCTCCAGCAAGCCGGCCATTTTTTGCGCGGTGGGTTCAAGGAAAAAGTCAAAAACAGTTTTCCCGTCGGTACATCCGTTTGTCATTTTCTCAAATGCCTGGTTGTTTCTGACCAGGGAGCACTTTGGATAATCGAACTCGGCGTATGCAACCGGGGAAATTTCCAGCGCTATCCCGGCGGTTTGCAGAGGGTTAATGTATCTTCTGACAAAGTACGAAGCCGACGCGATCAAAAGACCGGCTACGGCAATCGTCGCCGCGCTCCAGAAGGCGTCATGCGGCTTTTCAGACGGTGGAGCCCCGGTTATGAGTTCGAGAATCAATGAGAACAGCACGACGACGGTAACCTCAAGCGGTCTTAAAAGTATCGCGGCTGCTGCGATGGGGCCCAGATAGACCAGGTAGATCAGTTCGGTCTTGGGATAAGAGAGGCCGATCAGAAAAGCCGGCAGCAACAGTACCGCTACCGAGAACAGCCGCACTGAATGATAGGCGAAAATTTCTTTTACTGCCTGAAGGGATCTTTGCTTTGTTAACGATGAAGGGGGCGAGACACTCATCGCGGCTCCGGGCCATCAATCGTTGAATATAGGAATTATAAGCTATTTAATGTTAAAGATACACTTTGGATTTTCATTTACCGCGCATTTCCCTGAAATGGACCGGAAGTCGCGTAAGGCATCAGTATTCCGCGTCGGATTTTGTCGCTGATCAAGAGCCGGACCATCTATCCCGTCTATTACCGGTCCTGGCGCTGGCCCATCTCAGTTCCCGGCTTTATACTGGAAGGAAGCGGTTTCCCGCGACAGAAGTGAAACTCGATTTGGTTCTTGACTGCTTAGAATGGCCTGCCTAGTCTGACACGGGAAGATTCGCCCTGCGCCACGCCCTGATACCCCCGGCAAGGTTATAGAGGTTGTCGAAGCCGTGCTTCTTTAGCAGCCGGCAGACCATCTCGGACCGCCGGCCGGAATGACAGCTGAGGATTATGGGACGGTCACCATGCTGCCTGAGGCTTTCGATCTCATGGGTGATTTGACGCAGCGGAATGTGGCGGGCATCAGGTATGCGGCTGCTCGCAAACTCGTGCGGTTCGCGGACGTCGATAAGCAGCGCGTCCTGGCGGCGCATCAGCCCCATAGCCTCCGGAGAGCCGATGTGCCGGCAGGCGCTTCTGTCCGTTCTGGATTTGCCCCCAAATAGATTGAATCTCATAATGTCAGACTCCGTTCCGCTCTTTTCATTACAGGCTTCTTTGACGGAAAAATATAAAAAAGGATTCAGGGGAGAAAAAAATGCAGTAAAAGCAGCAGACAGTGTTTCATCATTCATTTTGGATTTTAATGTCTCTCAAATGCGTGATCCGGGCAGATAGGAATCATGCAATGGAATCTCTCCCACGGAAATAACCGGCAACAATGGCTAGCGCTGGCGCTGCTGTCGATAACCCTGGTCCTGTCCATGACGACCTGGTTCTCCGCGGCCGCGGTGATTCCCCAATTGCGCGAAGAATGGAGTCGTTAAAGATGCTTCCTGAATCGGGCAGGCTTGCCGGGGGGCAGAGGCTAGGAGCGCAGACCAGGAATAACTGGCGGGACGGTTCAGGAATTGAACCTGATGACGACGGGGTTACCGCTGCCTGCCGGTTTGAGTAGCAAGCTGGTATTTCCGGCTTAATTCAGGTCATTTCTTCTTGCGGCGGAACTGTAAGCGGTTCAGCAGCGCCAGCAGCAGGACACCGGTAACCAATCCGGCGATGAAAGTAGTCCTGGGGATGGCGATTCTGTCACCGATCTCCGCGACGGTTTTCAATAGCTCTTTCTGCCTGGCCTCGATGTCTTTCCTCATGCGGTCTGTTTCGCGACTCATCTCGCAGCCTCCTTGACAGTCCCAGCGTCTTCTTCAGGTGAAGCTCAAATTCGTTTGAAGCGTCCTTTTCCCGTAATTGCCAGCACCCCCGCGGCCAGGAGCCAGAATACAGTCACTATCAGCGCGGCAGCCCAGGGCGCAACCAGATTGGCCAGCCCGATGATCGCCAGCGCCGTGCCCGAGAAGACCGCCATGATCAGCGCAAATATGGAGCCGGAAATCAGTCCCGCTCCCTGGCCAGCCACGCTTGCCTTCTCGCCTATCTCAGCTTTTGCCAGCTCTATTTCGGCCCTGACGAGGCTGGAGATATCCCCATAGAGGCCGACCATCAGCTCCGGCATTGACTTGTCTTTCAGTTCCTCTCCGGCAGGTGGAATGGATTGCTCGGCCATTGTTCTGCCTCCCTGTTTCCCGTTAATTGCCATCGCGGACGTTTTGTTTTCTAATACCCTTCAGGCAGCCTTCCCATGCTGAATATTCTTTTGAATGGTTCCTGAAAAGGCAGATATTCACGGGCTCTGGTGTTCTGTACAAATACCGCTTAGCGCTTTCGGACTATGGCAGCAGAGGCAAAGCGCCGAGCATCAAGGCAGCTGAGCATGTTACTCATAGAAAAAGCTCATAAGAAATACAAGTGAATCTCTCCTGGGAGCAAAGCATGCGTCTGCGGCGTCCGGGACCTGCCGTGCCTGGAAGGTTCACTTGAGCTCTCGGAGGACGGCAGGCTTGGAGTATTCAGGGTTGTTCCGTTTCAGCGATGCTTTACAGTACCAACATTCATTGTTGGTGTCAGAACCAGAGTCGAGTCACCTGTTTAAAATAAATGTCATGCGGGCAAGACCTGCATGGGTGTGACCGTGTTCTGTGGAGGAGCGTCAATATGGATGCTGCAAAAAGAAATGGTTGGAAGATATTCGGCATCATAATCATTATCTTGCTGTTGGCTGCCGCAGTAGCTGTTTCCGCCTATTTTATCGGCAGGGAATCAGGGGATGACGGACAGGGCAGGACCACGACAGTAAGGACGCCGCCTACGCCAGCTCCCGCGGGAGCCGGGACGGAAGAGGTCGGCGGAACTGCCGCACCCGCGGCTGAAGAGACAAGCGGCGCAGAATCGCCCGAGCGTTATGTGGTGGGTGAAGGCGAGGGATCGACGCCGTGCATAGATGGCATGCGGACGACGACTCGCACCACCTACTATAGCGACGGGTCTACAGATACGGTAACAGTTACCGAGCCCTGTTCACCTTAGAGCCCTGTACGCCTTGGAGATTCGGCGGGAAGACGTAGGAATCGAACCAATCAAAGGCTGGGTTCCCGCCGCCTACCGCCTTTGAAGTCCGGTGTGAGCAATCGCGGCGAGACATTTATTTTCCCGTGCATGCTTATGTCTGATAAAGGAGTGGTTTGATGAAAAAATCTCTGGGCGCTAAAACCATCGCTTCGCCTGTGCCGGCATGGGCCATTGGAACCTACTCCGGCGACGGAAAGCCTAATGTCATGACGGCTGCCTGGGGCAGTATCTGCTGTTCCCGGCCCCCATGCATGGCTGTTGCTTTGCGTCAAGCGACCTCTACTTATGGCAACATGGTGGCGCGCCAGGCCTTCACCATAAGCATCCCTTCCCAAGAGCAGGTGCGGGAGATCGACTACATCGGCCTGGTTTCGGGCCGGGACCGCGATAAGTTCGCAGATCTGGGTTTGACACCGGGCCGCGCCGAGCATGTCGATGCTCCTTACATTCAGGAGTTCCCGGTCATAATCGAGTGCAAGCTGCTGCACAAGATAGAACTCGGACTGCACACTCAGTTCATCGGTGAAACCATGGACATCAAGGCGGATGAAAGTATTCTGGATGGCAAGGGGCACGTGGATGCCTCCAAGCTCAGGCCGGTTGTCTTCACGCCCGGCATCCGCACTTATCATGGATTGGGCGACTATCTGGGCCGTGCGTTCTCGATCGGACGGGAAATTCTGCCGGATGAAGAATAAGGTGCGCGCGGTCGGCGACTAGCCGCCCGTTCTCTTAACCGGGATGGATCCTCACGGCGCATTATTTCTGGACTCAGTTTGGCGAAAAAAATTTTGCCATTTCAGGGCTGCTGAACGAAAGCATGGCGGGGAAGGCTGAAGAATCGAGCCTGCCAACGACGCCCGCGCTGATTATGGTGAGACGCCGAAATTAATATATAAAGATCCTGTCGTTGAAGAGAACGAACCAGGTGCGGCAGACCAGAATAAAAGTCACAAGGTTAACAGCAGTTGCGGCACGTTCGCCCAGCAGGTCCCGAAATTGACTGTAAACATACAGGGACCAGAGGATTAAACTGGCATTAAGATACCTCGGTTGCACCGGCCAGTCCTGTGCTACTACCACATAGATCAGCAGCAAGATGTTAAAAACAAGCGGCAGGATCATCAGATAATCCTGCCTTGCCCGTCTGAAATTGGTCGTGCCCTTAAACTTCTGTAAATTCATCAGCCGCTAAAAGGAAGAGCGGCC
>JACUUL010000058.1 GCA_014859345.1 Thermoleophilia bacterium | reverse complement strand
CATTAAGGCGTTTCAGCGCTTCCCGTGGTTTGCCCTCAAGCAACAGAATCTGTCCCCTATACATCTTCATTGTCGGAGAAAGGGGTGCGTCCATCTCTTCCAGTGCGTCCAGCCAGCGGCCGAGTGTGACATGCTCGCCTTTTTTAAGCATGTCGGTACCCGTAGCTTCAATGAGGCTGATTGCTTTTTGGTGATTGTTCGAATTGAGATATTGCCCTATGGCCTTTTTCAGCTCGCCAGCTTTCTCAAAAGTGGAGCCGAACCGGGCTCTCATTTCCTGGACTCCGTTTTCTCCCGCATTTTCTTTCAGGCGGGCAAGCAGGATCTCTCGAAATAGCGGATGGAAGCGGTATAGTTTGGTGTCGCCGACGCGCGTGGTGAAGAGATTCGTAATCTCGGCCTTGGCCAGCAACGCCGGCGCATCCTTGACTCCTAAAGCTTTTTGACAGATAGACGGATCCACCGGGTCGATAAGGGCGCTCTTTTTGAGCAGGCTGCGAAGGCGGTCTGACTGGCGGCTCAACACCTCTTCCACGAGATATTCGTAAACCTTCCTTTTGACCTTGTGACCGGAAAACATCTCCGGCACGGCGTCGCCCGACCTGAGATGGTCCTCAATAAGAACCAGCCCCGCCGCCCAGCCCTCGGTGCTGCGATAAAGGCCGGGCAGAGTGTCCTCGCTGATATTGATCCCCCATGTTTCTGACAGCAGCTCCTTCAGTTCCTCCATCGAAAACTGAAGATCCCGCGTGCCTATTTCGAGCACGGCGCCCTGTGAGCGCAACCGTCCCAGTCGCAAACGGAGCCGGGTCCGGCTGGCAATGATCACCGTGCAGCCGGACGGCAGCTCGCCGATAAGGCAGCTCAGGAAATCCGTGGCAAATCTCATTCCATAAAACAGATGAAAATCATCGAAGCAGATGACCAGGGGGGTTTCCAGTTCTTCCCTGATCTCGTCTGCGAGCACCCCCAGAATATTTGTTCCCTCTTGACCCGCATCCGATGATGCCTCAAGTCTTGACAGGCTGCGCTTGCCCACTCCTTCACAGACCTGGGAAACGCCAGCAATCAAGTGCCTGAGGAAGACCGCGGGGTCCTTGTCAAGACCGTCAATCTGATACCAGACATTTCTGCCGGGGTAAAACCGGGTCATTTGCGCCATCAGGGTAGTTTTTCCATAGCCGGGTCCGGCGCACATCAGGACCAGCTTGTGTTTGTTTGCGGGAGAGGCAAGCCTCAGCAGCCGGGGACGGTCCATGACATGACGCAACCGCGGGGGTTTCAGCTTGCCCGCCAGCACGAGCCTTTGCTCGATCGAATCAGCGCTTTCGTCCGGATGCATCTGTTCTCCCTCGCTCGCTACGGCTGATTTCCAACCGGCCCGCTCCTTATGCATGAACAATTTTCCGCGGCCAGAACGGAACTGCTAAGAATCCGTCCCTGTTTACCAGAGCTGATTCCTCACGATATCGTTAACTTTGACGATGTTCTTGCCAATCTATGGCGGAGACTGACTGAAATATTCATGATATAGGGCGATTGCCTGCGACCGCTTGTTGAGTCCCAGTTTGTTGAATATCCGGCTGGCATGCGTCTTGACGGTTGCCTCACTGATGTAGAGTTGATTGCTGATCTCGAGGTTGCCTAGGCCCCTGGACATCAGTTCCAGCACTTCCATCTCCCTTCCAGTTAGTATCTCTTCGGGCGAGCCGGCAGCAGACCTCATTTTTTCCAATGCCGCCTCAGCCATCTGTCTGATTTCCAGGCTGCTGTCCCTAGTCATTTTGCGGATTCGGGCCATGGCCGCGCTACCGCCAACGGCAGTAAAAATGGGAATGGCGGATCTTCTAAGTTCAGCATCCGGGGAATCCAGCAGCGCCTTCAGGCCATCCAGACAAGGCGTGCCCATCTGCCGGAAGATGTCAGCCAGGTAACCACGCTCGATCCCCTGGGCATAGGCCAAAGTCATTAAATCGATGTTGGCCCGTCCCTCCTGGACCATGAAATGATCATGCCGGTAGCGGGAGGCCAATTCCAGACAGGATTCCATCCGCGACGCGGCCTCGTTTATGTCACCGTTTCTTTGCGCCAGCCAGGCCAGATGGAAATGCACCTGACTTTTTATGTACTCGTACCCTCCCTTGTTGGCGGTCTCAAAGGCCTCCTCAAGCTCGCTTCGCCCATCGGCGCTCCCGGCCCCGGCCATCCGGATCCTGTCTGCCCCGGCCTGCTGCAGAGCATTGGCAGTGGCGTATGGGTTTCCTTCGTCCCGGCATGTCCGAAGCGCTCTGGAGTGAATTGCCAAAGCCTGGTCGAAGTTGCCGCGGTGCCTCTCCCAGGCTCCCAACTGAAGGATAGCGCAGCCAGGACCCGGATATCTGCTCTTGGTGGTTCTTTTGACTGCTTCCATGATCAGCCTGCGGCCGGCGGAGTCTCCACCGAAGATCAGGCTCTGCCCGCGCAGGCAGCCGAAGGCAGGCGCCAGTCCCTGACATTTCCTGCTCAGCAGACTTTCCGCCTCATCCAGAACATCAAGGGAATCCCGATACCTTCCCGCTTCGAATAGAGCCAGAATTCGGTGAAGGAAAAGCGTGAACCGGTCCTGGATCGTCATTCGCTGCCGCGCATTCCCCATCAGCTTTTCGGTGTTCTCCGTCAGGTTTCCAAAGTCCCCTGAACAATAGGCGAGGTTGAGCATGGAGATCGAAATCGTCAGCCTTTTGTCTGTGAACGAATCAACGCAGAGACCGCTGGCTGCCGCGAATAATCTGCGTGATTTGCCGGTCTTGCCCAGAAGGAGATTCTGAACCGCAAGCCGGTTCGTGGCATCGATCCTCTCCTCCGGATTCCCGGCCCGCGCATGTGCTTGGGAGAAGGCCTCGAGGCTTAGCCGATGCTCAGCTTTATAAAACAGAATCTCGCCCCTGGTCATGGCGCAAACGAATCTTCCCTTACGGTCGCCCGTCCTTTTAAAGGCTGCTTCCGCCAGGGCGAGAGTTTTCAGGACATCGTCAGGATTTTCATGCCACCCCTCAGTCTGCGATCGGTAATAAGATAGCCAGGGATATGTGGCAAAGAGTTCCGGTGGAATTTTTCGAAGCAAGGCGGAAATGTTTTGTGATCTGCCGGCTTGAAGCACCTCCAGCTTGGATTCAGAGATGGCGGCGGCTGCCGACTCCAAGTCACCGGCGGCGAGATAATGATCGAGGGCGTTGCTGGTCCTGCCCTTTTCCCGATACGCGCGGGCGTAGGCGCGATTCAGGTCACGGCGCCTGGCCCGACCCATCTCTGATTCCAGCTTCATCATTAAAAATTCCCTGAAGAGCGGATGAAACCGGTAGGCGTTGGCTGTTTCCTGCTCCATTGTCACGAGGTTTTTTTCTGCCGCGGTTCTCAGCAGGCTTGAGCTGACTGCCATATTCAGGGCGCGGTCACAGATCTCAGGTTCGACGGTCTCGAGCAGGGAAGCCTCCATGAAAAACCGGCGATAATTATGGTCCAGTCCCGCCCAGACCTGCTCTTCGAGATAATCGCGGGCTGCGGCGCGGGCCATCCTGTTTAGAGAGGCGATTTTCTTTTGTTCCTTGATCATCAGGCTCCTCGCCAGTACCAGCATGGCGGGCCAGCCGTCGGTCAATTCACGCAGCGCATGGATTCGCCTCCGGGTGCCGCGTAATCCGGCGCCCGAGAAAAGACTTTCTGTTTCTTGATGGGTGAAGCGCAGATCCCTTTCCCCGATCTCCGTCAGCGCCCGCTGCGACCTCAAGCGGGACAGTTGCAGATTTGGTTTTTCGCGGCTGCCGATGAACACACGGTATCCTTCGGGCAGATTTGCGATCATGAACTTCATGGAGGCTGTTATCAGCGTGCTCTCGTTAACGCAATGAAAATCATCAAAAAAAAGAAGTGCCTGCCCCTTGATTTTCGCCGCCATTTCGCAGATCAGCACGGTGAGGACGGTCTCTTTTTCCAGGTCAGGATTCGAAACCCGGCGAAGCTGCTTGCTTACCGATTTTCCAAAGCCGGGCACTGAGGCCTCAATGCCTTGAACCAGGTGTGACAGCAAGACTATGAGGTCCCGGTCACGTCCATCCATCTGGTACCAGACAGTCACGCCTTTCAGAGCTGAATGCATCTGGGTCATCAGCGTGGTCTTGCCGTAACCTGCGCCTGCGCTGATGATAACCAGCGGCTTTGTGCTGTCCGCTGCCCGCTCCAGCAACCTTGGTCTTGACAATGCTTTCCTGCAGCCGGGTGGCGTAAGCTTTGATTTAACCATCAAAGGACCATGGTTCGTTTCGTGAACGATTAAACAAATATATAATCTCTGGCTAACATGTGTCTATCGTACTTTGGTAGTAGATATAGAGCCTGAAAGTCGTACTCTTACCTCTTTTTTTTGCGGCACAACACGATTCGTTTGTAATGGCAGCGCCGTTCCAACGGAATAATGAAATGAACTTTTTGAATAAAAAAACCCCGTGGCTTTAAGCCACGGGGCCGCGGTATTCAATTTTGCGTCTGGCTTAGACCGGGACCACGTTTGATGCCTGCAGACCCTTAGCCCCTTCAGTAATCTCGAATTCGACTTTCTGGCCTTCGTTGAGGGTTTTGAACCCGTCAATCTGGATCTCGGAGAAGTGGACGAACAGATCTTCGCCATCTTCTCTTTCGATGAAGCCATAGCCCTTCTCGTTACTGAACCATTTAACCGTTCCTTCAGCCAACCTTCTACCTCCCATCTTGCTACCCAGGCAGCCATGAGGACTGCTGATTTCTGCTGCCTGGATGTTACATGGACGTTGCGCCCCGACATCCAAACAACGTCTCTTCAAGGCAAACAGTACTACAACATCCGAACCCTGTAAAGTAAATTTTCTGGACTGTAGATATCAGGTTTATCGCCTATCCGGCGTGTTCCTGCCGTCTTTCCAGCAAGCGCTAGCCAGCGCTTCTATCCGCAGCTCTCGGCTGGATATCCGCCGTTCCCAGGTACCTGGCAAACCACGCCGCCGCCAGGCGGGCGACCTCCTCCAGGGCGCCCGGTTCCTCAAACAGATGAGTGGCCCCCGGGACGATCCTCATCTCACAGGTGGCTGTCATTTTGGCCCTGGCCTCCTCGTTCAAGCCGATAACCACGGTGTCCTCTCCCCCGACGATCAGTAACGTCGGCGCCCCTACCTGATCCAGCACGGTACCTGCCAGGTCGGGCCTGCCGCCCCTGGATACGATGGCCCCGATCCGCTCCTGCTTCTGGGTAGCCGCCACCAGCGCCGCGGCGGCGCCGGTGCTGGCGCCGAAATAGCCGACTATAAGCCCACGGGTCTCGTGGTATTCGGCCAGCCAGTCAGTGGCGCCAGCCAGTCTGGCCGCCAGAAGCTCGATGTTAAAACGGAGGCGGCCGGTGAACATGTCCACGGCCTCTTCATCCGATGTGAGAAGGTCCATCAAAAGAGTACCAAGGCCGGCACCATATAACTCCCCGGCCACATACCGGTTGCGGGGACTTCGCCTGCTGCTGCCGCTGCCGTGAGCAAACAGAACCACGCCCTTTGCTCCGGATGGCACAGCCAGCGTTCCTTCCAGCGACACCGGCCCGGCATCAACGTTTACCGGATGCTCTTCCTCCCTGAAATCTTTTGCTGGCGCCGCCATGATCCCTCCCCCCTTGAACGAACTGACCTTGCATCAGAAGAACACGAAGCAACCTCTTCCTCTTCGTTTACCACGAAGGGTTGATTTTTACTCCACTAATAAAAACAGGAGGAAGTAGATATTTAGCGCGATAGCGCTATGAAGCTCGTCTTTTAGGTTTCCCGCTACTTATGAATATCTACGACGATACGGCCGGGTGAATCCACGCCGGCCAGTGAATAAGTGGCCGGTTGCGAAAGCGAGATGGCGTATACCAGCGCCTGGTCATCCATCGAGGGAACCCGCTTGATGGAGTTTATCAGCGTGTCACTGATAGGCAACTCTCCGGCAGCCGCATTGGGATTGCTGCCAATTGCGCGGATTCCGCCCAACACTAACGTTACGGTTCGGCCGTCATCGGACATGAAGGCTTGCGCGTGAGGAGCCTCGATGACCGGCTCACCATCCGCGGTGCCCAGGTCGAAAACCACGCGGAAATAACTGCCATGATCATTCCAGCGGACATTGATTAGCTGCAGGCCGTCCATGATGGTGCCCACGGTTTGATCGGAGATGGAGCCCGCGCCATAAGGTGCCGGCTGTTCGACTGGCTCAGACTCGGTGGACACATCTTCAGAATCGGCAGGTGGTGTCTCGCCGCTCCGGTCATCCGTGACGACGGGCGGTTCGGTCGGCTTGTCATTGGTGGCAATGACGCCGTATTCGCCTTCCGATTCTCCACATCCCGCCAGCGCCGCGATGAGCATGGCGGATACGAGTAAAACCGCCAAAAGACGGATAAAACTGAAACGCATCGAGTACATCGCTGCCTCCTCGGCAAATTCCTTTTTTAGCCTGATTCGATATACGGTGGGCAGGAACCTGCAAATCCCCTTGAATCTGATCCGATGCGCGGCCGGCCGGTAACGGAACTGGCAGAGAGTTTATTGCAGAAAGGGCACGACGGCAATATGAAAAGGGGGGGAAAGAGGAAATGAAAAGAGTCCCAGGGAACCTTCCAACTGCCTTCCTCGACTTTTGCTTACCCTGATTTCACCGTACTTTGCGGGATTTTAACTCCGCATTTCCTCCACCAGAGTTTTTGCATCCGTCTCCAGCAGTCTTCCAACTCCTTGGGACTCATAACGATTATACCCCTTCCTGACAAAAATACAACATTAAATACGGGCTTAACGGAAATATTTTCTCATTCATGGGATGCCGCCATTGGCATTGCCGGCCTGTCCGAACGCCCGGAAACGGGTATTCAGGCATCCTCGAGCGCCGCGACTCCGGGAAGCTCCTTCCCTTCCAGCAGTTCCATGGCTGCCCCGCCACCGGTAGAGACATGATCCACGCGGCCGGCGACTCCAAAGAGGTTGAGCGCCGCAATCGTGTCTCCTCCGCCCGATACGGCAAGGCCCGGGGAGGCGGCCACAGCCTCAGCCACGGCGCGGGTGCCCATCTGAAAAGGCTTAAGCTCGAACGCTCCCATGGGTCCGTTCCAGAAGACGGTCTTCGCCGTGACGATCCTCTCCACAAACGCAGACGCGGTCCTGGGGCCGATATCCAGTCCCATCCATCCATCGGGTATATGGTTTACGGGGACGGCTTTGCTCTCTGCCTGCTGGGAGAAAGAATCGGCCACGATCAGATCCACAGGCAGCAGCAGCTCGCATCCTGCTTTTTTAGCTTTCTCCAGAGCCTGCGCGGCTACCGGCACCGCTTCTTCCTCTATCCTGGAGGCGCCGACGTCGACACCCTGGGCCTTGAGAAAACCGAAGCACATGGCTCCGCCGATGAGAATAGAGTCGGCGATATCCAGAAACCGATCGATCACTTCGATCTTGTCGGAAACCTTGACGCCCCCGAGCACGATGACGAAGGGGTGATCGGGGTCCTCTGTGAGACGGGCAATATGCCTGAGCTCGCCTTCCATCAGAAATCCGGCTACCGCAGGCAGGTGGGCAGCCACTCCCGCAGTTGACGCGTGCGCCCGGTGCGCCGTGCCGAAAGCGTCATTGACAAAGACATCCGCCAGCCGGGCCAGGGCAGCCGCGAACTCAGGGTCGTTTGCCTTCTCTCCGGGATAAAACCTGCTGTTTTCCAGAAGCGCCACCCCGCCGGCGGGAAGCTTGGCCAGCCGGGCCTCGACCTCGGGTCCGACACAGGCGTCGAGTTTCATGACCCGGGCGCCGATAAGCTGGGACAGGTGGTGC
Source organism: Thermoleophilia bacterium (assembly GCA_014859345.1). Taxonomy (GTDB): domain Bacteria; phylum Actinomycetota; class Thermoleophilia; order BMS3ABIN01; family BMS3ABIN01; genus Kmv30. The sequence continues at coordinate 2,449 of JACUUL010000058.1, read as the reverse complement.
GCCACCGGATTCATCCTGAGGGCTGCTTCTTCCCCCCGGGGGCGCCCCAGGTGGGAAATGAGGATGACTCTGGCGCCATGATCGCGCAGGTAGCTGATTGTGGGAAGAGTGGCGCGGATGCGGGTGTCATCTGTCACCTTGCCGGCGTCCAGAGGCACATTGAAATCGACCCTTACCAGCGCCCGCTTGCCGTCTATATCAATGTCGCGAATGGTTTTTTTCACGATTGATGGCCCCCCGGATAGAAAGCTGGCGCCGCGGCTGGCAAAAGCAGATTCCTCGGTCGCGCTTCGCGCCGCTCAGAATGACGGGATTACTGATTCCCTTTTGTCAATGATTACAGTACCCGCTGGACGAGGTCTACAAGCCTGTTGGAGTAGCCCCATTCGTTGTCGTACCAGCTGAGAACCTTGACCATGTTGCCCTGCACCATGGTAGCCTGGGAATCGAAGATGGAGGAATAGGGATCGCCCACGATGTCGACTGACACGATCGGGTCCTCCGTGTACCTGAGGATGCCCTTCATTTCTCCGTTGTCTGCACGCCGGGCGAATGCCGCGTTCAGCTCGTCCTTTGTGACCTCTTTGCCCAGAATGGCCACCAGGTCGACCACGGAGCCGTCCGGCACCGGAGCGCGCATGGCGATGCCGTCCATCCTGCCCTTGAGTTCCGGCAGCACCAGGGAGACGGCTTTGGCGGCGCCGGTAGTGGTGGGGATGAGCGACACCGCGGCGGCGCGGGCCCGCCTTAAGTCCTTGTGCGGCAGGTCGAGTATCGACTGATCGTTGGTGTAGGCGTGCACTGTGGTCATGAAACCCTTCTCGATGCCGAACTCATCCAGTAGCACTTTGCACATCGGCGCGAGGCAGTTGGTGGTGCAGGAGGCGTTGGAGATGATGTCGTGCTCGTCTTTATTGTAGTCTCCGTCGTTTACGCCCAGCACGATAGTGACGTCCGGGTCCTTGGCCGGGGCGGATATGACCACCTTTTTGGCCCCCGCGGCCAGATGTTTGCCGGCGCCTTCCCGATCGAGGAAGAAACCGGTGGACTCAACGACCACGTCGGCGCCCAGGTCGGTCCAGGGCAGGTTCGCGGGATCGCGCTCGCTGAGGATTCTGATCTTCTTGCCGTTTACGGTCAGCGAATCCTCGCCTATCTCGACGGTGCCATTGAACCGGCCCAAGACGGAATCGTATTTGAGAAGATGACCGAGTGTGGCGGGACTGGTGAGATCGTTCAAAGCCACGAAGTCGATGTCGGCGTTCTGTTCCAGCGCGGCCCGGAAAGTGTTTCTGCCGATGCGTCCAAATCCATTGATGCCAACCTTCACTGCCATTATGTTAGCCTCCTCGTGGTTGGGATTAAGTCAATGCGCGTGATTTTACCACATGGGGCTGGTTTCGTAACCCGAGGGCAATTCAAGCGGCAGCGCTTATCCCGCTGCCTCCAACAGCCGACGCAGGCGGTGATTGACCGCCGACTTGCTCAGCGGAGGGCGGGCGCGGCGGCCGAGTTCGGCGATCGTCGCAGAGGGATGCCTGAGCCGCAGGTCGGCGATTTCCAGAAGGCCTGGACTCAAACTGTCCAACCTGCTTTGCCGCTCCAGATCCCTGATGGCCTCGAGCTGGCGCGCCGCCGCGGCGCTGCAGCGGGCGGCGTTGGCCTGGTCGCAGTTGGCAAGACGGTTGGCTTCCTCCCGGACCCGGCTCATGATGGACCGCTCCTCGAATTCGATGGCGGCCCGGTGGGCGCCGGTGGCCACCAGAAAATCGCGAATGGTCCCGAGGCTCTTGGAATACGCGGCCGGATGACGGCGGCGGCGGGAGAGATTGAGCGTCAGGCCCAGGGCAGCCGCGGTCTGCCGTACTGTGTCCAGGAAGGCTGCGTTATCCGAATAGATCTCCAGATGCGCAGGGGCGCCCGGTTCGCTTACCGAGCCTGCGGCGACGAATGAGCCGCGCTCGAAGGAAGCCTGGCAGCAGCGCCGTGAAAGGATGCGACCGGGCAGGCTCTCCCTCAAAGACATCCCGTCGGAGAGAACGCCGATCTCGTTGAGAAACTGAACCAGACGGGCGCTTCCCTCGAGGTGGATCTCGAAACGCCTGTGCCTGCCCAGGCGGCGCTCTTCACTCACTCTGACTTCTGTCGGCAGGCCGAAAGACCTCACCAGAGACACGGCGGTCCTGGCCGCGGCCGAGAGGCCGAAAGAAGCGTGCAGGCCGTAACGTTCCCGGCCAAGGATATGGAAACTGCCCGCGGCGCGGAAGAGAGCAGCCGTCTCGGCGGTCCGGCAGCAGCTCCGCTCGCGGGAAACCCGGTTCAGTTCCTGTTTGACTGATGATGTGAAAGACATGATTCCTGTAGTTAACGTCCAACCGGTGGCTTTCGGGAATTTCGGGGACACAATACTAAATTCCGCGTGTCGATTTTGAATTAAGTATTGTGTCCC
>JACUUL010000112.1 GCA_014859345.1 Thermoleophilia bacterium | reverse complement strand
ACTCCCTCCCATCCCCTCGCCCATTTCGGCTCAGCCTTATAAGGCTTGGTTTTAAGCCCTCTCTCAAATAGAAAGAGCTGGACGGGTAGGTGTTTCCGCTCCAATTAAATGACCGGGTTAAGCTTTAATTCACTGACCGCTTAGATATATGATAGGTGGTTGGGAGGGAAGGGGGACCCGCCCTTCGTCTACACTCTGCACAGAGATTCGATAACAAGGCTGGTCCCACCATCGTGACACCTGATATTAGCATACTCAAGAGCATCTGTACAAGATACACCGAACACAGATATCCTCACCCAATGCCCCCGGTGTGGCGGCAAAGTTCATGGGCATGGTGCCCGCCCACGTCAAGGGCAAGCTACCAAAGATACTGGTATCGCGAAACAACAGTACCAGGCCCATCGATTTCGCTGTCCCAAATGTAAGAAGGTATTCACCTGTTTGCCAGCCGATCTGCTGCCCCGCAAGCACTATGTAGCCGCGGAGATTGAAAATGTCGTGTGCCACTTCCTTGACGGTGGCAAGCTCTCGGAATTGTCTTTTTCTGAGGCGTCTGAAAGCACGGTGCGGCGCTGGCTAAAGGAGTTTGGCCAGAAGCTGCCGCAGTGGGCCGGGTCACTGGAGACCAGGATATTCGGCTTGTCTGGTCAAATTCCCGGCTTCATCCGCAACTCCACCCATGCCCTGAAAAGACTGGAAGAGGCCCTATCCCGGCTACCGCCCTTACCGGCATGGTGGACAGTCATGGTCAAGACCTTATGGTGGTTGGAAAATTCCCACCCACTTTGCGTTCACAGTCCACCATAAGATGCCTCATACTGGTGTCAGACTGAAAAAAGGAGGGTTGACACCAGATGAGAAAAGAGGAATTGGACCAAAAAAGGGAGGAGGGGCTGCGGCGCTACCGGATTATCGCCCCGCTGCTGGAGGAAGGTTTAGCCAGATGTGAAAAGATCCAGATCCGGCGGCTAATTCGCAACCGGGAAGGTCTTTCGACCAGGACTATACGGAGGTATGTGGCGGCTTACAAGCAGCATGGTTTTGACGGCCTGCTGCCAAAGTCCCGCCGGGACAAAGGGTCGTGTAAGGCCGTTCCCGAGGCAGCCTTAAAGCTAGCGGCCGAACTACGGGAGGAGCTGCCCCGTCGCAGTGCGGAAAGGATACAGCAGCTCCTGGCAAGTGAGGGCTATCGCGTTGCCCGTTCCACACTGGAAAGGCATCTGCGCCAGCAAGGCTTGAGCGGTCGGGAGATTAAGGCTCAGCAAAAGCAGGTCGTCAGTCGGCGCTTTAACCGGGTGGGACGGAATACCTTGTGGCAGGCCGACCTGAAGTATGGGCCCTATCTGCCCAATCCCAAGCAACCTAACCGCAAGATAAGGACTTATCTGATCGCCATCATTGATGACGCCACGCGGCTGGTGGTGCACGGCGAGTTTTATGATAATCAGAGACTGCCGGTGCTGGAGGACGCTTTCCGCAAGGCCCTGACCAGGGCCGGAGCCCCCGATAATCTGTACGTCGACAACGGCAAGATTTTTGTCTCCCAGTGGCTACGTCTGGCCTGCGCCAAGCTGCGTATCCGGCATCTCAACACGAAGGCGTACTCTCCTGAATCGAAGGGCAAATGCGAAAAGTTTAACCAGACGGTGGACGAGTTCGTTCGGGAAGTCCAACTGGAAAAACCCCAGACCCTGGAACGGCTTAATGAGCTCTTCCGGGCCTGGCTATCGGAAGG
>JACUUL010000111.1 GCA_014859345.1 Thermoleophilia bacterium | reverse complement strand
AGTTATTCCGGGGAAAGTCAAATAAATTTTGTGGGGATGTAAGGCCCCATTTACGTAAAATCGTTCTTTGACAATTCGGTAAAACTTTACAGCTTTTCGATTCTTGGTTATGAAAATTTAGAGGACGGGAGTACTGATCCCGCACTCAACGCTAACTGCGTTTTGGGACAGCTTCCGTTCCTCTCTCTTCTTCCTTTGCCGCCTCGATATTGGGGCGTGTGCGTCAAAATCTTGATACCGACGACTTTTATCTTTACCCACCTTTGGTGGTTGGGTTGAGGCTTTTGCCCTGTTATCCAAGTCTATTTCAGGATTAAACGGCGTACTGTTCTTTAACATTCCGTAAGTAATCCTGAGTATTTTATGCATGCACAGACCGATTGCCGCCATTTTCTCCATGCCCTTGGCAACGTTTTGTTGATAGAGCTCACGGATAAGAGAGTTTGAGCTAATCGCAGACATTGCCACCATAAAAAGGATTGCCCGGGGTTCTTTCCGGCCTTTTTTGCTCATGCGAACGGCGCCGACACCATCCCCGCTGACCTTATAGACAGGATGAAGGCCGAAGAAAGAAGCCAACTTTTTCACAGTAGAAAACCGTTCGACCGCCTGTATTTCGAGCATTAAGCCTATGGCCGAATAATCTCCTATTCCTGTAAAGGTTTTCAGAAGTTCCACCTCAGGAAAGTTACACTCTTCCGCCAGGATTTTTGTCTGCGCTTTAATGGTTTTTTGGAGGTGCTGGATTTGGCCGACAGTAGCACAGATCAGTTGTCCTGTGATAGCGTCTGTAGCGGATGCAATACTTGTCTTGGCACCAGCCACCAGCTCGCTGGCGCGACTTGCCGATATATACGGAATCCGGGCCACCGATGTTGCCCTGGCTTTGCCAAGCTTTGCGGCTGTTGGATATTGTTTCAACAGCGTCATGACCCAGCCGGGCATCCCTTCCTGGCAGTACTTTAATATCTCCGGATTGGCGCTATAAAGCAGGGATTCTAGTTGGTTGAGCAACTGGGTTTTCTGTTTGGTCAACATCTTGATAAAGGACCACTGTTTTCGAAGACTCGCCCAATAATCTTGTTGCTGGTAGATCACCTTTTCAGGGTGAGCGATTAAATATTCAGCAACACCTTGGGCGCTGATCTTGTCCGTGATGATCCTTTTCAGGCCTGCCTCGTTATTCTTGCAAACACCCGCGGGATTGAGGCGAGCTGTTTTAACGTTTAAAGAACCCTGGAATTTGCTTAGGGTTTTGTGCCAGTTGTTTTCATAACCGCCGGTGCTTTCTAATGCGGCACAAAGTTCCGCGTCAGGATGTTCTTCAAAAAAATCAAGAAGTCGATCATACAAGAGACTATGCCCGGCAATGGTATCATCCAACTGAAAGTTTTCCTTAACCAGTCGTTTTTTATTGTCGAGAATGACAAAGTCGGAATACCCTTTGCTCACGTCACCACCTAAGTAATACTGTTCCATGGAAACTCCTTTTTCGATAAATACGGTTGAGAAATACCAGGAATCATCAGCCTTGTGACATACGGTGTCAAAGCACCACGTTATTCCTCGACTTAAACCTGGTGGAAGGAAGACACTCAAGGACGGGCTCATAACCCAAGGGGTGACCCTTCTCTTCCACAACCTGATAGTTTTACCGAAAAAAGCTATGAACTATTTGCAAATAAAAAAAATTCCGGGGGGCCACTTCGATTCATGCCGCAGATGAAAACACCGATATTGGCCTCGACCTTCCAAGAT
>JACUUL010000057.1 GCA_014859345.1 Thermoleophilia bacterium | reverse complement strand
AGGCCGGGAGGTTTTCCCGCGGCGACTCTCTGCCCGCGGCAAGGGGCAGGCCGCTTTGAGCGTCACCTTCGCGGGCTGCAGGAGCAAGGGAAACCTCCCGGCCCGCCATCCAGGCCCGCCACTAACTCAAATCTTCTCCCATTTCTGCAAGTAAGCCACCTGGCTGAGGGTGCTGCCGTCCTGTATCTCTTTTCGCAGGCGATTCTCCCGCTCCAGCACGTCCATAGCCCGGTTGGCCACCTCCGCCGCCTTCGCTTTCGGGATAGCGACCAGGCCGTCATCGTCTCCCGCCAGCCAGTCGCCCGGATTAATCTTTACCCGCGAGAGCGTCACGGGCACGCCGATCTCCCCGAACCCTTTGGGCTCGCCAGCAGCGGGCATCACCAGGCTGCTGAAGACCGGAAATCCCGCCGCGCGGATTTCGGGAGTATCGCGGACGGCCCCGTGAACTACCACACCCGCCAGGCGCTGCACGAGGGCGCTGTGTGTGGCCAGTTCTCCCCATACCGCCGGACCGGCGCCGCCTGCGTCTATCACCAGCACGTCCCCTTCGCCAGCCTGGTCGATGGCCTCCACCGGCTTGGCCCAGTCACCGGGATAGGTCCGCACGGTTACCGCTGGACCCGCCATCCTGATTCCTTTAAATACCGGCCGGAGACCGGGAATGTCGCCGCTCCGGTGCATGGCGTCGGATATGTTGGCGGTGGACACCGTGGTTAATGCCCCACGTATTTCAGATTTTTCTGCCCCAATCCTCTTGTAAAGGGTGGTGCTCACCGGAACCTGAGTGTCGATAGCCCTGCGGATCTGCCGCGTTGCTTCATCGGCTGCGGATGACTTGATGATGGCGCCGCCGACCACCACGATGTCGGCTCCCGCCCGCACCGCCTCGGCGGCGGTTTCCGAATTGATGCCGCCTGCCACCGCCACCGGAATGCCTACTGCTTCCTTTACCGCCTTGATCAGCTCAAGGGGCGCCTGGCCGCGCATCTGCTGGTCGATGGCGGTATGGATGCCGATATAATCTGCGCCCATCTCCTCGACCTGCCGGGCGCGCCCTGCGATGTCGGCCACCTCTATCATGTCCACCATGACCTCAAGGCCGTAGTTCCTGGCCACCTCGATGCATTCGCGGATAGTTGAGTCGGACGCAGCTCCCAGCACCCCGGCCACCCTGGCGCCCGCCTTGGCGGCCGATTCCATCTCGAAACGGCCGGCATCCATGGTCTTCAGGTCGGCGACGATGACGTGGTCGGGCCAGCGGCTCCTGAGCGCCCTGACCGCCTCCAGGCCTTCGCTCTTTATCAGGGGAGTGCCGGCCTCCAGCCAGTCTGCGCCGCCCCGCACCGATTCCTCGGCTACCGCCAGGGCCCGGGGCAGATCCACGAAATCAAGGGCAACTTGCAGGATGGTTCTCATGCAGGCTCGGCCAGAAAATGATGGTTTGTGTTTCCTGGCCATGTTATGTAAAGAAAGAATTTTATGTCACTATGCGTGATTGCCATCAGATTCCCATCAGCTGGACTATCAGCTTCCGGGTGCGGGCCCGATTATCGCAGTTGACCAGCACAATCTGCTGCCAGACGCCCAGGATGAGCTCCCCTCCGGCAAAGGGCACAGCCAATGACGGCCCCAGAAGTCCGGCCCGCACATGGGCATGGCCGTTACCGTCGGCCTGCAGGCGGTTATGCTCATAGGCGATGCCCCGCGGCGCCAGGCGCTCGATTGCCTCGCGAAAATCGGCTATAACACCGGGCTCATATTCGAGGCAGGTGACGGCGCCGGTGGCCCCGGGCACAAATATCGTGGCTGTGCCTTCGGCCATGCCGCTCATTGCGACGGCCTGAGCCACATCGGCGGTGATATCCACGATATCGAGCTCGCTTCCCATGGGATACTCGAGCTCGCGACTCAGGACAGTGGCCCCGGCCCCTTTAGCGCCCGGCGGCGACTCACTCTTCCACTTTCCCTCTTTTCGGGCTGCCACTGCTCCTAGCCTTTGTCTTTCAGGGGATGGCCGGCAGGAGGATGGGGGTGGCTTTCCTGCAGCCGGCCGCCTGCCGCAGGCGCATTCACATCGATGATACGGTTCTCATCGTCCACCTTCACCACTGCTGGCCTGTGGCCGTCCCATTCCTTGGGCACCAGGCCTCCATAGGAGAGGATGATGACGGTATCTCCCACGTCGATCAGCCGGGCTGCGGCTCCGTTTATGCAGATCTCTCCGGCGCCTCCCGGGATGGCGTATGTGACCAGCCGGCGGCCATTGGTGATGTCAAGAACATGCACCTGCTCATATTCGAGGATGTCGGCGGCCCTCATGAGATTGCCATCGATGGTGATGCTGCCCTCGTAATCGACGCGGGCACCGGTCACCGTGGCCCTGTGGATCTTGCTCTTGAGCATTATTCTCCGCATTGCCGCTTCTCCTCAAGGTGAAAGGATCATGTTGTCGATTAAACGGGCCGGCCCTACCTTCGCGGCCACTGCCGCCAGGACTTCACCGGTGATCTCCTGTACCGGCTGCATGGTCTCCGGATCGACGATCTTTGCGTATTCAAGCTCGACCAGGTAATTGGCGGCAATGGCCCGGCGCATCTGCCTCCTGATCCTGGCGGCGCCCGTCTCGCCCGCGGCGACCTGTTCCCGGGCCTCCCTTAAAGCCAGATACAGGGCCCGGGCCTGGTCCTTTTCCTCCGGGGAAAGATAGGCATTGCGCGAACTCATGGCCAGTCCGCCCGGCTCCCTTACCGTGGGACATACCCGGATTTCCACATCGAAATCCAGGTCTTTGACCATCCTGCGGATGACCGCTACCTGCTGGGCGTCTTTCTGGCCAAGGAAAACACTGTCGGGTCCGACTATGTTCAGCAGTTTGGCCACCACCGTTGCGACCCCGGAGAAATGACCGGGCCGTGCCTGGCCGCAGAGTCCTTCTGCCACCGAGCCGGTGCTTATGGTGCTCTCATGGCCAGCCGGATACATCTCACCGCTATCAGTGATGAAAAAAAGGTCCACGCCCTCGCCGGCAGCCAGAGCCAGGTCGCCGCCGGTATCGCGGGGATAGGAATCAAAATCCTCAACGGCGCCGAACTGGGCGGGATTGACGAAAATACTGACTGCCACGAATTCCGTTTCGGCCCGCGCGGCCCGCATCAGGCTCAGATGTCCCTCATGAAAAGAGCCCATGGTGGGAACCAGCCCCACCGCGCCTTCGTGACGCCGTCGATGCAGGGCTACACGCCCGCGAACCTCGTCGATGGTGGTTGCCACGTCTGGCTTGCATGCCCCTGGGGGGGCTGCAGATGATCTGTCCGGAGAAGCCGTGTTGCCCGATTTCCGGAATGCTGCCAAAATCGACCTCCGTTCCAGTTCTCCCCGGGAGATACCAGACCTCGGTTGAAGAGTGTAAGAAGTTTACTGTCCCCGGTTTCGTCACTTGCCCGGAACGAGAAACCTGGAAACCGGAAACTCTTTAAAAATCAGGATATCAACGAGCTGCCAATCTTGCAAAGCCAGACCGTATAAATTAGAGTTTAACTAACCGGCGTTATTGCTTGATGATGCTTAAAAACCGTTATTTGCAGGTAAGTTATCATGCCTATCTATGAATTTTGTTGCCGCTCGTGCGAGAGCAGATTCGAAGAACTCGTCAGCGCCGCCATAGTCGACAACGGCGGCGTCGAATGTCCCAAGTGCGGCTCCAGCAAGACCGAGCGGCTGCTTTCTGCCTTCTCGTTCACTTCATCAGGCGGCGGCGCTCCGGCCTCCATGGGGAAAAGCGGCTGCAGCGCCTGCGCCAAGACCTCGTGCGCCAGCTGTGGCTAGCGGACCCAGCCGCCGCGAACGGCTTATAGAACTTCTCGAACAAGTGCGGGAGTGCCGCCGGTGCCCGCTGGGGGATACCCGCAACAAAGCCGTCTTCGGATCCGGAAGCGTGGACGCTCCCATCATGTTCGTGGGGGAGGCTCCCGGTTATCACGAGGACCAGCAGGGGCTTCCGTTCGTCGGGCAGGCTGGCCGGCTTCTGGAGACCCTTCTGGCCCGGATAGGCCTCACGAGAAAAGACGTATTTATTTCTAACATACTCAAGTGCCGTCCTCCGGACAACCGGGACCCGCTGCCTGATGAGATCAGCCTCTGCCGGGGATTCCTCGAGCGTCAGATCGACATAATCCAGCCGCGGGTAATCTGCACAATGGGAAATTTTTCCACGAAGCTGCTATCCGGAAGAAATGATGGCATCACCCGGGTGCGGGGACGCGTGCAACCTATGCCCAGCCGCGACGCCGTGCAAATCTTTCCGGTCTTTCATCCGGCCGCTGCGCTTTATACCCCGTCCAACCTCTCTTTACTCGAAAAAGATTTTGATGACATGGGCGAGGTGATCGGCGAGGTTGCGAGCGCCGGTGTTTCGCCGGCGCCGGATACCAAAGGTGACGAGCGGGCAGGCTCCGCGTTCGCGGCAGTCGACGCAGAAACCCCGGGATCTGAAAGTGATTTCGAGGTTTCAGTCATTGAAGATCGTAAACGCCGGGTATTGGATGAAGCTGGTCAGGAGGGCCCGCCTCCGGTTCCCGGGGTCCAGGATCCTGAGCAGCTCGGCCTGTTCTGAAAAACGTGAGGCCGCCGCGGATCGTCTCGCGTTCCGAGGAGCAGACCGCCGCTCTGGCGGCCCGGCTGGCTCGGCTGCTCAAGCCAGGCGATGTCGTTTTCCTGAAAGGCCCGCTGGGGGCGGGCAAGACTTTCTTTATCAGGGCCGCGGCCCGGCAGTTAGGGGTAACCGAACCGGTGACCAGCCCCAGTTTCGCCATGGGTCAGACCTATGCAGGGCGAGTCACCGTGCATCATCTCGATCTATACCGCCTGACCTCGTTCGACATGGAAGACTTCGCGGATTTTGAACCCTTTTTTGAAAAAGAAGCCATTACCTTCATTGAATGGCCGGAGAGGGCGGAGCCCCACCTGTCACGCGCCAGAGTCGTCGTTAACATGGACCATATCGATGAGCACAGCCGCGATATCCGGCTGGAAGGCTCCGACTCGGAAATGTCCGAAAAACTGGAGGAGATAATTGCCCGCCCTCGCTATTGACACCGCTACCGAAATATGTGGCCTGGCGCTGGGCGGTCCCGGCGGCGTCATTGATGAAAGCGCCCTGGAGGCCGGCAGGTCGCACGTGGAGATGCTCCTTCCCTGGACGCTGGACCTGCTCCTGAGAAACGGGCTGGACAGAACCGATATCACCGCCGTTGTCGCGGGCACCGGCCCCGGCACCTTCACCGGCCTCAGGGTGGGCATTGCCACCGCCCGGGGCCTTGCCCAGGCGCTCGAGGTTCCTCTTGCAGGTTTTAGCACCCTGGAAGCCCTGGCCCTGGGCATCGCCTCAGGACCGGTGGATGAACCGGTGGATCCGGATCCGTCCGGCGCCATGGATTTGCTGCCGGTCATCGATGCCAAGCGCGGACAGATATTCGCGCAGCTGTTCCGGCGGCGGGAACACGGGGTGGAGGCTGTCTCGGAGATACTCTGCCTGAACCCTGGAGACCTTTCGAAACGCCTGGCGGCCCTGACCGGCCGGCGAGCCATGGCAGCCGGAAACGGAGCTCTGGCGCATTATGAGCAGTTTGAATCGGACCCGCGCGTGGAAATCATCAATCGGGACGATTCCAGGCACAGGGTACGGGCTGTTCATCATCTGCGGGCGGCCGGCGATGGAGTATTCGATCCTGTAGCGCTCACGAAGGTGCTGCCGGTCTATGTTCGTGAGCCCGACGCGGACAAGACGGTGCTGATGAGGAAGAAGGAACCATGGCTGAAATAAGAACCAGGATAAGGCCAATGAAGCTCTCGGACCTGAAGGTAGTCGTGGAAATCGAAAAATCCTCGTTTCCCCGGCCCTGGTCACTCAACGCGTTTATCACCCAGTTGACCCACGATTCCAGCATCTGCCTCATCGCTGAGGCAGACGGCAGGACCGTCGGCTACATAATCGCCACCCAGTACGTTGATGTCTGGCACCTGCTGGACCTGGCGATTCACCAGGATTACCGCCGCCAGTACATCGCAACCGACTTGCTGGAGACATTGTTCGAGATCTGTGGCCGCCAGCCTCATCGCGGCTATACGCTGGAGGTCAGGAAATCCAACCGGGGCGCCATCAAGATGTACGAGAGTTTCGGCTTCATCTGCACCGGGATCAGAAAGGGTTATTACCGCGACAACGGGGAAGACGCCCTGATCATGTGGAGAGATTCCGAGGATATGCTGGCTTGAAGGCGATAAGCGGACAATCGGCATCGCCCTTGCCGCCGCTGTAATGATCCTGGCCATAGAAACGTCCTGCGACGATACCTGCGCCGCCATCATGAAGAGCGACGCGCTGCTGTCCAGCGTCGTTTCTTCGCAGACGGATTTCCACGCCCGTTACGGAGGCATCGTGCCGGAGGTCGCCTCCAGGCGCCACCTGGAACTTATCAATCCTGTCATCGATGCGGCGCTAAAACAGGCGGATGCCCGTTTGAATCAGGTAAGCCGTGTCGCGGTTACCACCAGCCCCGGGCTCATCGGAGCGCTCCTGGTGGGAGTGGCAACCGCCAAGGCCATCGCCTGGGCGTGCGGGGCGGAAATGACAGCGGTCAACCATCTCGAAGGGCATATAGCCGCAAATTATCTGGCCCCCGATCCCATGGAACCGCCGTTTATCTGCCTGATCGCCTCCGGGGGTCATACCTCGATCGTTTTCGTTCCCGGGAGGGGTTCGTTCGAAGTCGTCGGCCAGACCCTGGATGACGCAGCTGGAGAAGCCCTGGACAAAGGCGCCAGGCTGCTGGGTCTGGCCTATCCGGGAGGAGCCGAGCTCGATGACCTGGCCAGGGACGGCGATCCAGGATACCATCAGTTTCCCGTAGCCCTGAGCAGGCCGGACAACCTCGATTTCAGTTTCAGCGGCATCAAAACGTCCCTTTTTTACTATCTGCGGGCCGCCGGCAAAGAAGAGATCCAGAAGCACCGCGCCGACATCGCCGCCAGCTACCAGTCGGCGGTGGTTTCTTCACTGATCGATAAGACTCTGGCAGCCGCCGGCCTGCTCGGCTGCCGCCAGATATGCCTGTCGGGAGGCGTAAGCGCCAACTCCGAGCTGAGGCGCCGCCTCGCTGATGCCTGCGCCGGCCGCAACATTGGGCTGCGAATTCCTCCACCTGAGCTTTGTACCGACAACGCGGCCATGATCGCCAGCGCCGCCCGCTTTTTGCCGGCCATGCCCGTTGACGACTTTCTGCGGATGGGCGCCATCGCCTCGGGTGGATTTGCCAAAGGAGGAAAACACGCCCGGCGCTGGAAACCGGTGACATGACCTTGGTATTGTCCCGGGCACGATATGCATGTCCTGAACGTTTTATTATCAAATGGATCCGCTGGAGGAAATCAAGAAACGCGACTCCGGGGTTCACGTGTTTGCCGGTGAAAACCTTTGGGGAAAAACGGGATATCCGGACCTCAGGTGCAGGGAACCGGCTTTTTACCTAGTAAGACTAGAGATCAACTACGGGACAAAGGCTACGAACCATGTTTTATGAAAACCGGAAAGACGCGGGCCAGCGCCTGGTTTCTCTCCTGGAGGAATACCGGGATGAGGAAAACGCGATAGTCCTGGGTCTGCCCCGGGGCGGGGTTGTTTTAGCCCTGGAAGTCGCTCTCGCCCTTAACCTGCCTCTTGACGTCTGGGTGACCCGAAAGATCGGAGCGCCCATGAACCCGGAGCTGGCAATAGGCTCCGTCGACTCTGATGGCAACATGTTGCTGGACGAAAACACGGCCAAACTTTACGAAATCAGCGACCGCTACATACGCGAGGAAGTAGAGGCGCAAAAAGAAGAGATCAAGCGCCGCTACAAACGGTACCGCGGCACGGAAGAAGCGCCTGATATAAAAAACAAGACCGTCCTGGTGGTGGACGACGGCATCGCCACCGGTTACACTATGCTGGCGGCGCTTAAGTCAATAAAAAACAACGAAGCCTCAAAAATAGTCTGCGCCGTGCCCGTGGCTTCGCCCAGGGTTATCAGCAGGCTTGAAGCTCTGGCCGACGAGGTTCGGGTTCTTTCCACGCCGTCGTACTTCGGTGCTGTCGGCGAGTTTTACCGGAACTTCAGCCAAGTGACAGACGATGAGGTGATCGAATACCTGCAAAGGGCGCGCAAGGCCGACGAAGGTGAATCTTCAGGAGTATGAAAGCGTCTAACTGATGTGAACGGAAAGGCGCGGCATGCGTCTTTTTTATTTAATTTTTACCGCAACGTTCAGCGCGCCGGCTGAAGGCGCCGGCCGCACTAATTGCGATTTATGGGTCATGGGCGGTTTAACCCGCAGCCAGCGGGTAGACTCAGGGCACTAAGTGCGAATTTGGGCGAATGCGGAGCGTATCCCCAAAAGGGAGGAGGATCCGAATGACCGCTTATTCGATAATCAGCGCCGTCATCCCGGAACGGGAAGACGATGCGTTCTCAGATAAATTCCTCGTGGTGGCCCCCGAAGACCGGATCGTCTGGGTGGCGACTACTGTCCCCGGCCAGATTCCGAATCTGAGCGCCGAATCCCGCAAGAATGCGGTTCTAAGCGCAAAGGTAAAGAGCCTGCTCGGCAAGATGGAGCGGGACGAGTTAGGCAACCTGGATCTGGTGCTGGAAGAGGAAATCGATTAAGAAATTACCGCGTGCCGATGTTTTAAAAAGCGGGCCGTCAGGCCCGCTTTTCATTTACGGCAATGACCGGATGGATCACCTTCGTTAAGTATGCCATGAGCAAACAAAGCTTCCGGCCGGAAAAGGCTGCGATCATCCACGGATTATCAGGGATGATCCGGGCGCTCCAGCGGGCAGATGCTGCCCGGAGTCAGGGAATGCTCGCTAAAACACGCAAGTGTAGCCCGCTGGCCGGAACCGGCAACCGCGAAAGCGCTGGCAGAGAAAGAGAGCATGATGGCGACGATCGCAAATACAACAAACAGCGGCAGCGCCAGCGGACGATTGCCTGACTCATCTTTTCCGGTCAGGGATGCCAGCCGGTCGGCCATGTCACCATGCTTTCCGCCGCTGAGGAAAGAGACAGGCGCTGAAGACGGCCGGCCCCCGCGGGACATGGTGATGACTTTTGCCAGAGCCGAAGCCACGTTTAAACTTCCACCAACGCTATGCGCCGCTTCGAGATCGGCTGCCCGCTCCAGCATGCGGCACATCTCCCGGTAAGCAGTGCGAGTTCCCGGAACATAAAAGAGCGTCAAACAGACAGCCTTGGCGATTGCCACCATCAGGTTGTCCCGCCCGGCCCGGTGGGCCTCCTCATGAGCCGCAACCGCTATCAGCTCGTCACCATCAAGCGCTTCGACCATTCCTGAATACAGCAGTATCCGGGAGCTGAATACTCCCGCGGTCATTGCCTTCACGGATTCATCAGGAACAAGCCGGATATGACGGGCCCAAGCCTCTCCTGACAGCCGGGGAAGTGCCGGACACCGGCCGGCGGCCAGCTCACTGGATTTCTTGAAGCGTGCGCTGGCTCTGACCAGCCGCACCCCGCCTCCCGAAAGAAAGGCCAGCTGCGAAAATAGTATAGCCGCGGCCGCCACTGCCATCAGGTAATTCAGCCGGCCGGCGGCCAGGAAGACCTGACTTGCAGAGAACAAGCCTCCGCAGGCCTCTACCATCGCAACCACCAGGGAACTGGTAAAAAAACGCACGAATACCAGGGCCAGAACCGTTCCGGTCGCCACGCCGGTTGCGATTATTGACCCGAAGAAGCAAAGCGCCGCAATTCGTGGCCGCAGACGGCCGCGCAACCAGCGGTGGATAACCCAGGGACTGGACAGGATGGCCAGATAAGAAAGTACCAGGCCTAGGTAGCCGATCTTTCCGCTTCCTTCCTTTCCTCTATCAGACGCACCAGCTCATCGAGTTTGGCCGCGTCCTGATTACCGATGGTATCGACAAACTGGGACAGCACCGGTTCTCCGAATCCTCCCAACAGGCCCCGCACGACAACGCTGACTGTTTCCGAGCAAAACTCTTCCCTGCTGGCGGTAGGGACGTAGAGAAACGCCCGGCCCTGCCGCTGGCGCTCGAGCAGCCCTTTTTCCGCCAGACGGCTCATGACCGTCATCACGGTTGTATAGGCGATGGGCCGTTTGCGCGCTATTCGCTCGTGAACGTCTCGGACACTGCAGGGGCTTTCCTTCCAGCACAGCTCCATGATCTCTGCTTCCAGGTCACCGAGCACCTGGCGGATGCCCTTGCCGGAAGGGCGAAGATGCAACTTGCGGAGGCTTCTTTTTCCAGGAATAGTCATGCAGTGATTTTACTACTGATGATAGTCAAAAACCAGTATTCGAATTGCCTCACCAGAATTCTACTCCAAACCGATTCGTTGCCTCATTTAAAAA
>JACUUL010000010.1 GCA_014859345.1 Thermoleophilia bacterium | reverse complement strand
ACGATCAGATAGTCCACATCCCGTTTGCGGGCATACGCAGTCATATCCTCGTAATCCGCGTAGGGCAGCAGCACGAACATGCCGCCGGCATAGTAAGCCGCGGAATACGTGCGGTCCATGATCCTGGAGCCCTCGCCGCCGTGCTCTTTCAGCCACAGGCCGGCTTCCTTGTACTGGGTTTCGTAAGACCGTTGTTTCAGCATCAGGCCTGAATAGAACAACAGCGGCATCAGCACCGCCACTCCTACCAGCCACGGAGCCCAGCCCGCCAGCCTCTCCCTCCAGGCGCCCCTGAAGCTGCACCGGGCCGTCTGCCGTCCCCAATCCTCCAGCCGCATCCAGCCGGCCGCTACCATGATCATCGCCAGAGACACGTACGGCATGAAAAACCGGGCATGGGCGTAAATGGCGAGCACCAGCAGCATTGGTGAGATCATCAGCGCCAGGTATCCTACCGCCGCCGCCCGCTGCCGCGTCCACTCCCGGGTAAAAAGGCCCAGCCCCAGAAGCGGCAGCAGCCACAGGGGGAAGACCCGGGAGAGGATGGATTCATGGAAATAAAATGACTGCCGCAAAAAATTCCTTGCCGCCGCCCCGGGGTTTCCCAGCAGGAAGCCAAAGGGGGTTGTCTTATCCCGCTCCAGAGCCAGCACCACCGGCTCTTTTTCCTCAGCGGTCAGGGACATGAGCAGCCTTTCCGACGCGGCAACGTCCTCGCGCCTGATATTGTGAGTAGCTGAATGGAGGCCGCCGCCCATTGACTTGTCGGTAAAGGTCCATTGTCCCAGCTCCGCATGCAGGAACGTCACATATGGCGCGGCAAAAAGCAGAAAGGCAAACAAGAGAGCGCCGGCGGCTCCCGCCATCCTCGCGAGCCCGCGGGTCCGGACGGCGGCGGCGGCCATCAACCCCAGCAGGCCGATAAGGTAATAGAGGGTCGACGGCTGCGCCAGGTATGCCAGCCCCAGGCAGATGCCCGCGGCCGCCCCGCACTTCAGGCGCTGCTCCTTGAGGACGTGCCAACCGAAGAACAGCGACATCAGCAGGAAGAAGATATATAGCACCTCGCTGTAAATGAACTCGGAGGTGCTGATGAAAAAGGGCTGGACTGCCATGAGCGCGGCCGCCATCAGCCCCACCCTCTCGCCGATGAGATCCCGGCCCAGCAGGTACACCGGGATCAGCAACAGTCCTCCGAAGATAATCACCACGATATAGCCGGACAGGATGAAGTCGCGCAACAGAAAGCCCAGGCCGGCCATGAGCATGGGCAGCAAAGGCGCGTAAATGGTGCCGCCTCCGGTTACGTCAACAAAGCCGTTGCCTGCGGCCAGGTTCTCCGCGATGCGCACGTAGGCGACTTCGTCCGCCATGACCATCTGGCGCGTGAGCGTGGCCGCCACCCTGAGCAGGACCGCCGCGCCGATCAGCAGCGCCAGAATGCGGCCGGGCGTCCAGAACCGCTTCGCGGATTCGTCAAAGGCAGATTCGTCAGCCGCTTCGCTTCCTTGGAATGACATCATTTTAATCTTTGGGATTGATGGTTTTTTTCCGCGCTATTTGACAAATAGGAAAATCTCTGACAGTGACAACGCCCGGGGAAGACCGAACGGGCGCACCTTTCTGGCCAGCCGGAACCGCCGGCGCGCCGCCTGCTCCAGCGCCCGGGAATCATGATAGTGGGTGGCCGGCTTGCTGTAACCGAGGGCCCGGCGCAACCAGTCATTCAAGCGGTTTTCCGTGGGAGCAACCATGACCAGCTTTCCGCCCTCGGGCAAGAGGCGGTAGACGCTCTCCACCGCCGGAGCCGGGTCAGGGAAATGCTCCAGGACGTCAATCAGAAAGACCGTATCGGCCCCGTCCTGACCTTCACCGGGGTCCAGCAGGTCGGCTTCGACTATCTCCACGTTGGCCAGGTTCTCGGCCCGGCAGATGGCCCGGGCGATTTCCAGATCGTCGCCGTTTAAATCCAGGGCGATGACCTTCCTGAAGCCGGTGGCCAGGGTAGGCAGCTCCACGCCCGGCCCGCAGCCGGCGGCCAACGCGGTCCCTCCCCCGTCGTATTCATCCAGGTCGCAGAGCATCTCCAGTTTCTTCCAGTAAAAGTACCTCACCGGCGCGCTGGCGTCGAAATAACGGTCGAGGATTGGATGCTCCCTGTCCGAGCCGTATTCCTCCTTCGCCTCGGCGCTTGCCTTAAAAGGATAGCCCTCCACCCGGGTGATATCGAATTTGACTAATCGCATAAGCCGGCGGTCACGACACCCATGCCAGAAAATCCTTGAACATGCGCGCGAAGTTCACGACGTCGCCCGGCCTCTTCACCTTCCGGAGCACGTTCAAAAAGAGATACGGCTGCTTGTAGAATTCGCGGTAGGCCGCGTCCCGCGCCTCCATGACCTGCTTTGAATCGAGACCGTCATCGGATATCACCGAGAAGTTCTGCTCGTAATAGCGCCAGTCGGTGGTATCCAGCCAGCCATTCTCACGGGCCTGCCGGTAAAGGACCGATCCCGGAAAGGCCACGGCGCAGTAGAACTGGGCGTAGTCCAGCCTGAGGAACTTGGCGAACTCGATGGTCTCCTGCATGGTCTGGACCGTCTCTCCGGGGAAGCCCAGGATGCAGTGACCCGTGACCTCCAGGCCCACGTCGTGGGCCATGCGCACGGCCATTATCGCGTCTGTCAGCATCGTTCCCTTGCGCACCGAGTCGAGCACCTGCTGGTTGCCGCTCTCGATGCCATAGCCGATCATCCAGCAGCCGGCCTCCTTTATGGCCTTGAGCAGCAGAGGCGAGACCGTGTCCACCCGGCTGTTGCATACCCAGCTCACGTTCAGGTTCCGCCGCGTGATTTCCTCGGCCACCTCGATGGCATATTCCTGGTCGTTGGTGAAAGATTCCGACCAGAACAGGAATTCCTTGATGCCGTGCTTCCTGCTCACCCACTCGACTTCATCCACTACCCGCTGCGGGGACCGGCGTCTCAGGCGCGATCCATAGTAAGCCTTGTTGGCGCAGAAAGTACAGGCGTAGGGACAGCCGCGGGCTGTAGCTATCAATACGAAACGCTCGCCGCTGAAGGGCATGCGGTACAGTCCGGTATCGACCAGGTCCCACGCCGGGAAGGGCAGCGAGTCCAGATTGTCGATGAAGCCCCGCCGCCGGTTATGGACCACCTTCCTGTCTTTGTCCCGGAAAGAAAGGCCGGCCACTGTTTCGAGCCTGGTGCCCTCGCGAATAGCCACGGCCGCGTCCCGGA
The DNA here is from genome assembly GCA_014859345.1 of Thermoleophilia bacterium. Classification (GTDB taxonomy): domain Bacteria; phylum Actinomycetota; class Thermoleophilia; order BMS3ABIN01; family BMS3ABIN01; genus Kmv30. Next base: position 42,431 of record JACUUL010000010.1, on the reverse strand, counting down.
TGGTGTACTCCGGCTCGCCGCGGGCTACCATGTCCAGCTCCTGCTGAAGATCGAAGCAGTCATCTCCCAGGGCGCTGGGATGGATGCCCATGGCCAGGGTTTTGACCTCCGGCCACACTTCCCGGGCCACCCGGGCAACTTCCAGATCACCATTGATCGATGGAGTGGCCGTATTGATGATGACCAGCCCGGGCCTGTACGACGCGATGAGCGTGGACAGGCCAGGCCAGTCGATATCCTCGACGCTGCAGTCGGCCAGCCTCACGTCGAAGCCCTGGTCCCTGAGCACGGATGCCGAAGTCGCCAGCGATACCGGCGCCCAGACGGTGGTCCAGGCGCTGGTCCGCTGCATGCAGCGTCCCTCGCGCACTACGTTGACCCCATCGAGGGGGGGTGGATTTAACAATAGAACCTTTATCTCAGATCAACCCGTAATTACGTGTAATCCAACAGTGCCTTCAATATCTTGACGGTCTGTGACAATCTGAATCTGGAAATCAGATGGGCAATGGGCCCAAGCCTTAAATAAAAACCCAGGACGGCGCGCCGCTGCCAGCGCTTGAGCTGTTCCGCGCCGAGCTCGCCGATTGGAAAAGGTGTGAAGAAATTAAGCGTCCTGAAGTCCAGCTTGCCCGGCTGGCCGGCCACGAACTCGTCATATATGGCGGTCCCCGGCAGCGGCGTCAGCAAGCTGAAGTTGGCGCGGCTGAAACGCACCTCGCGCGCGAACCTGATGGTCTGTTTCACGGTTTCCTCGGTCTCTCCCGGCAAGCCGATGAAGAAAAAACCGTGGGCGGCGATCCCGTGCGATCTTATCATGTCCACCTGTTCGGATACTTTGGCCAGGTCCAGGCGTTTAAGGTTGCGGTCCAGAACCTCCTGGCTGCCCGATTCAATCCCCAGCCCCAGGCTGTGGCATCCGGAACGCCGCATCAGGGCCAGGATCTCGTCGTCAAGAGAGTCGATGCGGACACCGTTCGGGCACGACCAGACGAACTTCAGGCCCCGCCTCAGGATCTCCTCACACACATTTTTGACATGGCTGCGTTTCTGCGTGAAGTTATCATCCTCGAAATGGATCTCCCTGACGCCATACTCGCGCACCAGCATCTCGATCTCATCCAGAACATTTTCCGGCGACCGGGTTCTCAGGCGCTTGCCCCAAAGGATGGTCGAGGAGCAGAATATGCAATCGTAGGGGCAGCCGCGTGTCGTGATGATTGGCGCCACCGGAAACTTCTTGTGCAGCAGCTGATGCGGCTTGTCTGGATAGGCGCGGGGATCCATCAGGTCCCACGCGGGAAATTCCAGGCTGTCCAGATCCGGGTGGAAATCGGCACGCCGCGTTTGCCGGAAACCGCCGTCTTCCCTGTAGCAAAGGCTGGGCATGCTTTCCAGCGACCCGTCTGAATCGAGCCGGTCGATCAGTTGAGGAAATGTGTGTTCAGACTCGCCGACCATGGCGATATCGACACCGAGATCCTCCAGTGTAGCTTCGGGAAGCGCCGTCACGTGGGGACCGCCCACGACCACGATGGCGCCGGAAAGCCGTTCCTTGATCGCCGACACGAGATCCCGGGCAGGCAGATAAGCAGTGCTGAGGATGCTTATGCCGACCAGATCCGGCCCATAACTGGCGACAGCCTCTGCCCCGCGGCCGGCGCCCCAGCCCTCCTTTGCCATATCAAAAATGGTGACCTCATGACCTCTAGACCGGGAGCTGGCAGCAAGGTATCCGGGACCCAGCGGCGGTATGAGCGTATGCGCCTGTGAATGTGGCGCCACCAGAGCGATTTTAATAGTGACACCCCCATGGGCTTGTGTTCGCGGACTGGACTATTTAATGAGATTCCTGAGCAGGCACCAGAGAAAACGGTGCCAGACCTTGTAGACCTTGAGCTGTGAATGGCCCGACTGCCTTACGTATTCGTGCGTGGCGACCTCGGTGACCCGGTATCCCCTTCGCAGGCACTTCATGATCATCTCCTGCTCGATAGTGAACCCATGTTCCTTCAGTTCGAGGTCGCGGGCAGCCTCGGTCGAGATGGCGCGGAAACCGTTCTCCACATCGGTGAGCCTGATGTTCCATCGGTAGTTTATGACCAAAGCGATGATGGCGCTGCCGGTGCTGCGGACGAATTTGGCGATGTCGCCCGCCAGCTCGTCACTGCCGCCGCGCCAGCGCGAGCCCACCACCAGGTCGGCCCGCCCGGTGATGATGGGCGCCGCCAGAGCCGGGATGTCGTTGGGGTCGTGCGAGCCGTCAGCGTCGGAAAAGACGATCACTTCGCCCCGGGCCACTTCTATGGCCTTGCGAATGCCGTCGCCCTTTCCCCTGCCGCCGTCCCGGTACACCCTGGCGCCGGCAGCGCGGGCCAGTTCCCGGGTGAGGTCGGTGGAATTGCCGTCTATCACGATGACGTCTCCACAGCACGACGCCGCCGACATTATGACCTTTTCGATGGTTGCTTCTTCGTTTCGGGCAAGGATCGCCACGGTGACCTTTTCCCGGGAAGAAAGCACAGCCGTCTTTTCGGCTTCCGCCCCCAAATCAGTCAATCTCCTTGTTGTCTCGGCTGTGGACATCGGTCATGTCAGCCGGTCAAGCGAGGGTGGGAGAGGTCATGAAGTCCGTTATGCCTTTGACAAAATCATGCCGATTTTTACCGCGCAGGACACCGTCGCTTGTCGCCATCCGGACCGGGCTGTCCGTCACCAGATGAGCTACAGCCGCCCTTACTCCCGTAAACCTCGCCAGCGCCAACAGGCAGGACGTCTCCAGCTCCACCCCAAGCAGGCCGGCCCGCCTCCAGTTGTCTATCATCTCATCTGTCTCCCGGAAGGCAGCCCCGGTGGTGACGACGGCGCCAGAATGAACCTTCAGGCCGGCGCCGCGCAAAGACTCCCCCAGAGAATCCGTGAGAGCCCCGTCGGCGGCCACCATCGCCCCCGGCTCCACTCCATAATGGGGACTGAGGCCGTCCCCCGCCTCGGCAGATTCGGCGATGACGATTTCACCAAGCTCGATCTCCGGCTGCAGGGCGCCGCACGTGCCGATCCCGATTACCTTGTCTACCCGGGTAAACTCGAGCGCCCGCATGATTCCTTCCAGGATGACAGTGCCGGGCGGCACCCGCATGTAGCCCACCAGCCTCCCGCCCAGATAGCCCGTGTAAAGGGCGCCAAAGTGCCTGTGCTTCTTCAATAGCGGGCTGATGAAGTCCTCTCCCAGGCCCATGAGGAATGTCCGGGGGGTGTAGTCATGGGGATCGGTCCCCTGGAATACCCAGCGCTCGGACATAAAGCGGACAAATTTTTCTTCCCAGGTAGTCATGGTCGGTCACAACGGATATTGCGGACAATTTCGGTCCCTGACTGTAAAAATGCCTGCTTCCATTCGCAAAAGATGACCGATACTATAGCACACAATGACTTCCCAATCAGCGACTGAGCCGTCCGGTAAAAGCCGGGTTCCCGTTAACGCCGCCCTGCTCAGCTCCTCCCAGTTCGCCAGGACGGTCATCGGTTTCGTGTTTTTCCTGTTCCTGGCGCGCTGGCTGGGACCGGAAGACTACGGAAAGTACATGTTCGCCTTTGCCTTCTCGGAGATCTTTTCGATCCTGGGCGACTTCGGGCTGCATGAATACACCATCCGCGAGATGTCCCGCCGGCCGCGGGAGTTGAGGGAAAGGCTGGCCGGGGTCCTGGGGCTCAAGACGGCGCTCTCCAGCTTCTCGGCGCTGCTCATGATCGCGCTGTTGCCTTTCCTGGGGAAGGATCCCACCACGTCCCTGGCCGTGGCCGCATTCGCCGTTGCCCAGATAGGCTACTCCTGGTTTTATTCCACCACCATCGCCTATTCGGTCAGGCAGGACCTCCATATCCAGGCGTTTCTCTGGCTGCTGGAGAAGGCCGTTTTCGCGGCGGCCGGCGTGGCCCTTCTGCTGGCAGGCAGAAGCTTCCTGGCAGTCGCTTTCTCCCACACGGCCGTCCAGTTCGGCGGCGGAGCGTTGTCGGTGTGGCTCGTCTGGAAGAAATATGGCCCCTTCCGGATCGCGCTGGACCGGGAGAGATGGCGGGGTTATCTGAAAGCAGCTCTGCCCTTCGGGCTGATCGTCGCCTTTTACCTCGTCTACTTCCGCATCGACAGCGTCATGATCTCGTTCTTCCGCGGAGACGAGGAGGTGGGCCTCTACAACGGCGCCTACAATCTCATCTCGGCGCTGATGTTCCTGCCTTCGGGACTGGTGGCCGCCCTTTTCCCCCGGCTGGCCGGAGCCTTCAGGCGGCCCACGGACAACCTCGACGGTCCCTTCCAGCGCGCCTCGCGCTGGCTGCTGGCCATGTCGGTGCCGATGGCTGTGGGCGGCTCGCTGCTGGCCCGGGAGATCACCCAGATGCTCCTCGGAGAAACATACCTTCCTGCGGCCCTGGCGCTCGCCGTGCTGTCCTGGACGCTGCCGGTCTGGTTCATCACCTTTTTGCAGGGGAATCTGCTCACCATCATCGAAAGGCAGAAGGCAGTGGCCGTCGTGGGCGCCGTGAACATGGCGGCCAACGTGGCGCTGAACCTGATTGTCATCCCGCGCTACGGCTTCACCGGAGCGGCCGCGACAACTCTTGCCACCGAGATCATCGGGCTTACGCAGATGTTCTGGCTCCTGAAGCGCAATATCTCGCTGACGCGAACAGCCTGGCTGAGCCTCAAGGTGGCCGCGGTGGCGCTGGTCATGGGCGGCCTGATACTGGTACTCAAGGGAAGGCTGCATCCGGCCGCCATCATCGCCGCAGCCGCCGTCTTTTACGCGGTCGCGGTCACCGTTCTTCGCGTTGTGGATCCTGGCGACCTCAAGATGATCTTCACGCGCAGGGCAGCCCCTGAGGAAGCGGTTGACATGCAGCCGCCCTCGGCAAGCGTCTGAGGTCGCCCCGGGAGGGGGCCCGGGGTTTTTTATTCGGTGGTGACCCCGTCGAATTCCGCCTCGTTGGCCTCGGCCTCCGACTTTGTAGCCCTGACGATCCCGTCCTTGTGGTGAGCGGGTGAATATATCGTGTAGAGCTTCAGTTCCTCGCTGTCCGAGGCGTTGATCACATTATGCTCGGCGCCGGCCGGAACTACTACCGCATCGCCGTCTTTCACGTCGTACTCGTTCCCGTCTATCATGACTTTGCCGTGGCCGCCCTCGAACCGGAAGAACTGGTCGTTCTCCTCATGCACCTCCATCCCGATCTCCTCGCTGGGCCTGAGGCTCATCAAGACCAGCTGGCTGTGCGGGCCGGAATAAAGAACCTTGCGGAAATTCCCGTTTGCGAGGGTTATGCTCTCGATATTGTCCTTGAATCCCTTCATCCCTGTCCTTTCTCGAGTAATGGGCCTGGTTCCACAATCAATACCCGAATGTCAAATTCTCGTAACCGGCAGAATGAAGCCGCGATCCGCCGGACACCGGCCTAAACCCTGTCCAGCCTGGCCCCGGGCACCCGGCGCGCGCCGGCCTGGGGCCTGAGCGGATTGCCGTGCCGCCGGGCGTATACCTTGGTGAACTCGGCGCCAAACAGCACCACCTGGGCCGAATAGTATACCCATAAAAGCACTACCACAAGCGAACCAAAAGCTCCGTAGGTGGACGCCGTGCCGCTGTTGCGAAGATAAAACCCGATCAGAATATTTCCTATGACAAAAAGGACGGCGGTAAAAAAAGCGCCGTACCACACTTCGGGCCAGCCGATCTCCACGTCGGGAAGCACCTTGTAAATAAAGGCGAACAAAAATATCAAAAGCACCAGCGAACCCGTCAAATTAATCAGGAAAGGCAGCCAGTTGGAAACGCCGAGAAAGGTGGCGCTCCACTCCGCGGCTGCCGTGGTTATGGCGCCCAGGACAAGCGAGAACAGCAGCAGAAAACCCACTCCCAGGATCACCAAGAAAGAAAGCAGGCGTTTTTTCAGAAATTTTCGCGCGCCTTTGCCCGGTTCCGGTTCCACGTGCCAGACACGGTTGAGCGCCGACTGCAACTGCGCGAAGAGGCCGGTAGCTCCAAAGAGAAGCAATACGGCGCCCAGGATGGCTCCCAGCACGCCGCCGGCCGAACGGCCGGCGTTGTCCAGAACGGTTTGCGCCAGAACCCTGCCGCTCTCGCCGACGGCATCCCCCGCGCGGCTGATTATCTCCTGCTTGGCTTCCCCCTCACCTATGAGGATGCCCGTAACGGAGACTATCAGCAGCAACAGCGGCGCCAGACTGAGAATGGCGAAAAAAGAAAGGGCCGCTGCCAGCATGGACGCTTTGTCATCCAGCCATTCCCTGGCGCTCATCCGGATGGTGGAGGCTGCTCCACGCAGTTTGTTCATGCGCGCTATCTTTCTCTCAGCCGGGCATCAATGAAATCCGCCATCTCTTTTTTAAAACGCTCTTTGGAGAACTTTGCCGCGTGCTTGCTCAGCCGGGCCGGCTGGAAATCACGAATGGAAAAGCGCGAGACGGCATCGATAAGCGACGCCGGCGCCGGCTCCGGGAAAAAGAGGCCCGTCTTCCCTTCCTGAATGGTCTCCAGCAGGCCTCCGCGGCCCAGCCCGATGACCGGCCGCCCGGCCGCCATGGCCTCCAGCGGCACGATGCCGAAGTCTTCCTCCCCCGGAAAGATCAGGGCCAGGCAACCCGCCATCAGGGGCGGCACCTCCTCGTCGGGAACAAACCCCAGAAACTCGATGTTCGGCCCGGCCAGGGCCTGAAGCCGCTCCCGTTCCGGCCCGTCCCCGGCTATCTTCAGGGGCAGCCCCAGCCTGGTGAAGGCCTCCACCGCGACCTCCAGGCGCTTATAGGGCACCAGCCGGGACACGATCAGAAAATAAGTGCGCGCGACCTTCTTGACCGGGAACCGCTCGACGCTCACCGGCGGATTGATGACGGTGGCCTCGCGCCGGTAATACTTGCCTATCTTGGCGGCCACGTTGCGGGAGATGGCCACGAACTCGTCGACCCGGTCGGCCGCCAGCCTGTCCCACATCCTCAGGTAATGGAGCAGCGCCGTGTTGCCGGCCTTAAGCAGGGGATTGCCGAACTGAAAACGCGCATCCAGGTGCGGCTCCCAGGCGTAGCGCAGCGGCGTATAGCAGTAACAGACATGCAGGGTTCCGGGTCCGGTCAGCACCCCTTTGGCGCAGGCTGAGCTGGAAGAGATCACCAGGTCGTAGCCGGAGAGGTCGAAGGACTCGAACGCCAGGGGAAAGAGAGGGATGTATTTCTGGGCTATCCGGTTCAGGAAGGGGAGGCTCTGCACGAAGGAGGTGCGCACGTCCCACTTCTTCACAACTTCGGGAAGATTGCGGCTGGAATGAAAAGCCGTGTAAACTGGGGCGTCCGGGTACAGCTCCAGGAGCGCCTCCACAACCCGCTCGGAGCCGCCCAGAGTCGTCAGCCATTCATGTGCGATAGCCACCCTCATTGAGAATCACCGCCTGAAAGCATATACTTTTTTACAGGAATTCGTAACATGGCGTCCAATATCCAATCCGTTCCTGGTCCGGCGCATAAGCCGGGCGCGACAACCCCGGGGGGTCCGGTGGAAAAGCCGGCTGAAATCACCCCGGAGGCCGGTCGCCGCATTGATGAATCCATCGTTGCCGCCCTCTGTTATGCCGACATTTTCCGATTCGCGCTGACCCTGGAAGAGATCGTCCGCTTCGTCCCCGGTGTCAGGATCACCATCGACGAAGCCGCCGCCAGGCTGCGCTCCAGCGAGGAGCTCAGGACGGTTGTCAAGCAGAAAGGGAATCTTTACTACCTCGATGGCCGGGATGACAACTGCCAGCGCCGCCTTGACCGCGAAGCCGAATCACGGCGCCAGCTGGACATCGCCCTGAGGCGGATAATCCCCCTGCAGGGAGTTCCCTTCCTCAGGGCGGCGGCGATCACGGGCGCGCTGGCCGCCCTCAACTCTCCCGCCGGCGACGATATCGACCTGTTGATCATCTCCGCGCGCCGCCGTATCTGGAGCACCTTTTTCTTTCTCAGGCTGTGGCGGCGTTTCGGACAGAATCCGGACATCTGCTTCAATGTCTTCCTGACGGAGGGCGATCTGGTTTTCAGCAACCGGAACATGTTCTACGCCCGCGAGATCCTGGGAGCCCTGCCTGTGTACAATGCCCCGGCCTTTGAACGCTTCCGGGCGGCCAACTGCTGGATCTACGACGTTTTCCCTTCCTATCTGCCGGATATCGAACTGCAGGACTGCCGGCTGCCCGCCAGTCCCCGGTGGCGGCGGCAGCAGCGAACCGTGGAAAAAATGCTGGCCGGCCCGGTGGGAGACCTGCTCGAGATGGCGGTCAGAAAGCTACAGAGCCGGAAGCTCGCGAGCGTTTCTCCCGGCGCCTCGCTGACCATGAGGCGGAACCGCATCAAGCTGCACAAGCAGGATAACCGCTTTCCGATCCTGGACAAGTACAACCAGAGGGTCCAGGACTGGACGGCCCGTTACCGGGAAGCAGCCTGCGACAGGCCGGTGCGGCCGGCGTGACCACCGGTTACCGGCAAAAAACGTTCCTCATCGCTGTTCCTCGTTCCCTTTCGTAATCGCGAGCGAGTTTCTTCTCCCGTCATTCCAAGGAGCCTTGGGCGACGAGGAATATATCTTTTCCCCGGCCAAGATCAAGCAGCAAAAATCCCTCGCTCAGCCCTGAAAGAAAACACGATGCCCGGGTTGCAGCGCCCGCGGGATGGCCGGCTTTTCTACGCGTCCTTGTTCACGAAGGCAAGGATTGTCTTCAGCATGATCTTTATATCCAGCCAGGGATTCCAGTTCTCGATGTAATAGATGTCGTGCTCTATCCGCTCGCCGATATCGGTGTCGCCCCTGAGTCCGTTGATCTGGGCCCAGCCGGTCAGGCCAGGCCGCACCCGGTGGCGGCTGCCGTATGTTGGAATCTCTTTCCGAAAGTTCTCCGCGTGCTCCGGACGCTCCGGCCGGGGCCCCACCAGGCTCATCTCGCCCTTGAGCACGTTGACCAGCTGTGGCAGCTCGTCGATGCCCAGCGGCCTGATGATCCTGCCCACCCGGGTCCGCCGGGCGTCACCCGGGGTGGACCAGCCCGCCTTGCCCTTCTCGGCGTCCCGCCGCATGGAGCGGAACTTGTAAATCTCGAAAGGTTTTTCACCCTTGCCCAGCCGGGTCTGCCGGTACAGAACCGGTCCCGGAGAATCCAGCCTGATGGCAAGTGCCGTCAGCAGCAGCAGCGGTGAGAGTATGATGAGGGTCATCAGCGAGATCGCGATGTCCATAATCCTCTTGACTAACCCTTCCAGCCTGCTGATGCTGCCCCGCTTCAGACCCAGCACCGGCAGCCCCCGGATGTGCTCCACACCGATGCGCTCGGAGAAAACCTCATAGAGGCGCGGCACGACGGTGAACTCCACGTTATAGGGCCGGCACCGCTCCATGAGCTCGACAATCCGGCCGTGACGGTCCTGCGAGAAGGCGATGACCATGTGCTGGATCTTGAATTTACTGATGATGTCCTCCAGACGGCTGTAGTCATTGAACACCTGATAAGAGCCCTCTGTGGCCTTCGGCGCCGGGCTCTCGTCCAGGAACCCCACGAAATTCAGGCCCAGGGCAGGATTGCGCATGATCTTGCCGGCGCAGGACCTGCCGACCTTGCCGGCTCCCAGCACAAGCGTGTTCTTCACATACCAGCCGTGGCGCCGCCCCCACTTCTGCAGCTGATAAACAGTGAAACGCACCAGAGACACCGACGCGATGACGCTTATCCAGGAAAGCACCAGAACGTTTCGCGAATAGTGCTCCGGCGGGAAAGCCACGATGGTGGCGGCCAGCAGCAGCATCGAGGCCACGGTCGCCGCCGAGGCGATATGGGGCAGGACCTCCAGCAGGCTGAGATTCAGGCGGAAGCGGTAGAGACCGAAGAGCTTGAACATGGCCCAGTAAAGCGGCAGGATGACAAAGGTCACCGCCATATAAAAGCTGATGGAGGGCGTCTCCGTATCGGGAGCGATACTCACGTACCACACGCCCATCTGAAAATAAAAATGGAAAGCCAGCCGGTAACCAACCAGCACCGCGATCATGTCGCCCAGGATCAGCGACAGGTGGGAAAACCGGTGTGAAGTAAAGAATTGTTTTGCTTGCGCCACGTAAAATAACCCCTAATTATTTTAGACCTTTTTGCCGGTTTTTGCCCGGAATCTCGAGGATGCGGCGTTGTTTAGCGGGCGCCGGCGCATCAGCCCGGCCTGAAAACCGGGCGCCCATTCCCGTTTCCCGCTCCTAAAACCAGGGACATTATCATAATTGCCCGCAATTTGATCTGCGGCAATAAAAAGTTCTCAGGGAGTTCTCAGGGAAACGAGCCGCCGGCGGGTAGCCTTTTTGCCGAAGAAAAGTCCGCGGTGCTAGAATCAGTCCCATGCTGCATGTAGGAATCAACGGCCGTTCCATCTTCCGCCAGCTGACAGGCGTCCAGCACTATGCCCGGGAGGTAACCCGCGCGCTTCTGGACCTCGAGTCCGGAGTCCGGTTTACGGTCTTCTCGGGCCGGGAAGGCCGCCGGAATGAATCCGGTCTGCCGCTGGCAACCAGCGCCTTGCCCGCCGGCGGCCCGGGGCGCGGCCTGGTCTGGGAACAGACCGTGCTGAGAAAGATGGCGAAAAAAGCGGATATCGACGTGCTCTTTAACCCGGCCAACGTAGCCCCCCTCTATCCGCCGGTTCCAGGCGTCGTTACCATCCATGACCTCACTTTCCTCCTTTTTCCTGAATACTTTTCCCGGGGCTTCGCGCTCTACTACCGCGCCGCCGTTCCGTTGATAGCCAGGCAGGCGTCCCGGGTCATAACCGATTCCGAAAGCACGCGCATGGACCTGGAGAACCGGCTGGGGCTGCCGTCCGGCAAGATCAGCGTCATCCCGCTGGGCGTCTCTCCCGCCTTCCGCCGGCGCGTGACCAGGAAAGAGATGGAGGAAGTGCGCCGCCGCCACGGCCTGCCCGCCAGGTTCTTCCTCTCGGTGTCCAGCCTGGAGCCCCGGAAGAATCTGAGGGGAGTCCTGGAAGCCTACAGGCTCCTGCCAGACGAGGTCACAGACGGCCACAAGCTGGTCATCGCCGGAACCGGAAACCGCATTTTTGCCGAGGCGGGAATGGCCGGCGCCCTGAACCGCCTGCGGCCCGGCTCTCTCTACTCACCCGGCTACCTCCCGGCAGGCGATCTGCCCGCTGTCTACAGGATGGCCACAGCCCTTGTCTTTCCTTCGTTTTATGAAGGTTTCGGACTGCCGGTCCTGGAGGCGATGGCGGCATCGACTCCGGTCATCACGTCGAACCGGTCATCGCTGCCCGAAGTGGCCGGAAACGCGGCGGTGCTCATCGACCCGGACAACAGGGAGGAACTGGCGGCCGCGATGGAGCTGGTGGCCTCGGATTCAGGCACCAGGAACCTGCTGATGGAGCGGGGCAAGAAGCGGGCGGCGAAGTTTACCTGGCAGAAGACGGCGAAAAGCACTCTTGAGGTGTTGCGCGAGGCGGCTGCCTAGGTCAAGTCTAGACGGTCATCCAGGTCGTGATCCCGGGTGAACGAGGCCGATGTCCCAGGTTTCCGTCTTTCCCAGAGCCACGAGGTCAGACCCAGCTGGGCAAAGAACATGAAGGCGATGCCGGTCTGCCACAGGAAGAAATCGAGGACGCCGTGGCTTACATAGGCGATCAGGGCCGCCATCAGCCCCAGGGAGATCAACCGCACATCCTTTCCCAGTGAGCGATCGCGGATCATTCCCAGCTGAGCGCGGGCGGCGGCCGCCAGCAGCCAGAGCATCGCCGCCAGCCCCACGACTCCGGTGCTGGCCATGGCCTGCAGGAAGATGTTATGAGCCTCGAGGCGCTCGTCGGGTTCTATCCCCGAGACATACTCGTGGTAGACCCGTCGATACTGGCCAGGCCCCACACCCACCAGGGGATGTTCTTTCCACATCCTGATCGCCGCCCGCCAGAGAACAGTCCGCGAAGGTGAAGTCAGGATCGGCTTGGCCTCGACGTAATCCGCGCCGGTCTCCGGCATCGAAAATATCGCGCTGCCCCGGGAGTCGAATTCAAGCGGCACGACCACCGGCGGCACGCTGGCGTCGGCGGAGAACCAGCCCACGTGTCCCTTCACGAGCTCCATCACCAGCACGTATCGTCCCGGGTCATCCGGGGTCATGAAGGGGACTTCCAGCTCGATTGTCTCATCCGGAGCGACCTCGCGCGGCAGTTCGGTGACCAGGTGCGTGATCCTGTAGTTCGCCTTTTCCGGATACTCAGTCCAGCGGTAACTCATGGTGATGCGGTTGCTTCCCTGGTGATTCCAGGAAACGTCCGACGTGTTCTCCACATTGATCCGGGCCGCGTATTCCCGGCCGGGCTGCATCTCCCGGGGAAACTCCACGACGCTGTAGTCTGCTCCGTAATGCCTGGTCTGTTCGGCGACCCCTATCCGGCTGGCCATTTTGTTGCTGATGAGAGTCGTCATCGCCATGATGGCGAGCAGCAGGACCACGCCCAGGGTGAAATAACCGGCAACCCGCCTGCCGTAGCCAAAGGCCGCCGCCAGCAAGGCAGCCGCCAGCATGGACACGGGGACCGCCACCAGAGCGCTCCGCGTATAGGTAAAAACCTGTACGGTCATTACGAGGCTGAGGCCGGCTGTCAGGACCCCGTGCAACCAGAGCCGGCTGCCCCTGTCGGCTTGTCTGCGCGCCAGCAGCCAGAGTCCCAAAACCAGCGCCACCGGCGCCGCCAGCTCCAGGTACATGGAAAGCACTGTGGGGAAGGGCAGGGTAGAAGAGGCTCTCAGGTTGTAAAAAGTGCCGAAAGTGACGATGGTTTCCTGCCAGGGGGAGAGCCAGTGCGTCCAGCGGACAAAGGCCACCTGGCTCTCCAGAAATCCCACCAGCGTCACGGCCAGCAGCCCTGCGGCCATCGCTCCGGAGACTGCCAGATGCGACGCTTTCCTGGCCGGCAACCGCGATATTCCGAAATAAACCAGCGCCGCCAGCGTCATGCGTAAAGAGAATTTGAGGGCGCCGGGGACATCCGCTGAGAAAATGGCGGAAAGATAATTGCTGGCCACGAAGAACAGCACGCCCGCGTCCAGGGCCCGGCGGGCAAAAAGGCGGGCGCCACTCCGGGGGGCCCAGGCCAGGAGGCTGGCCACGAAGATGATGGCTGCCAGCTGGGAAGTGGTATAACCGACCGACCACAGGCTGAAAACCGGCCAGCGCACCTCGAAAGCCATCAAAAAAGTGGCGCCGGCCGCCGCCACTAGCACCAGTTTTGTGAGCCAGTCTGGTTTTTTAGTCATGTCCCTTTGCCGAGTCGACAGCAATTCGGGGACATGACCTCATTTCCCCAAGGAAGGTTTGAGTGCCAGAAAGAACATTGCAGGGAAATGAGGATCATGTCCCCGAATTTCTATCATAATAAAGCCACGAGGTCAGCCCCAGTTGGGCGAAAAACATGAGGGCGATGCCGGTCTGCCAGAGAAAATAATCAAGCATGCCGTGGCTGACATAGGCGACCAGGGCCGCCAGCAGGCCCAATGCCAGCAGCCGCCGGTCCGGCGCCAGCGCCCGGTCCCGGACCATCCTGAGCTGCGCCCAGGCGGCCCCGGCGAGAAGGTACAGCATGGCTGCGACTCCGATGAGCCCGGTGTTGGCCGCCGCCGACAGGATGATATTGTGGGCTTCCAACCGTTCGTCGGGATCGTATCCCGACAGGTATTCGGCATGCGCCGTGCGAAACTGGCCCGGCCCAACTCCCAGGAGGAAATGATCCGCCCACATCCTCGCGGCTGCCCGCCACAGGGCGGCACGGGGGGCTGTCGACGTCTCGTCCACGGACCATATGAACCTGGTCTCTTCCTCTGAAAGAGGCAGCGTGCGGCTTCCTTCCCAATCTATCTCGACCGCGACCATGGCCGGGCGCACATGGGTATCGGAGAACCAGCCCACTCCCGCCTGAAGGAGTTCAATCGCCACAACGTAAGACCCCGGCTCCCTTGGCGCCAAGAGCCTCACTTCCAGCTCGAATTCCTCTCCCGGCCGGATGTCGCGCGGCAGGCTGGAATCGACGGAGGTTTCCCCCGTCTGACGTCCGTTCTCGAACCAGCGGTACGAAGCAAGCACGCGCCCCTCGCCTGCGGGAATCCATGTGACATCAGAGGTGTTCGATATCTTCAATCGCGTCCGGGATTCCTCTCCGGGCCTGAGGTCCGCGGGAAATTCAAGGATCTGGTATTCCGCGCTGAAGCGCTGGGCGGGCTCGGCCACACCCAGTCTCGCCGCCGTCCTGTCGCTGAAGATCGTGGAGACGCCCAGAATCGAAACCATGAGCGCCGCGGCCAGCAAAAAGAAGGCGGCGGTCCGTTTTCCGTAACCGTATACAAGGGCGGCGGCGGCCCCGGTTATCATCGACAAAGGCAAGGCCGCCAGGGAGCTTCTTGTGTATGTGAAGATCAGGACGGCCACGGCTGCCGCCATGGCGGCGGCGAGCGCGGCCATCAGCAGTCTGCGGCGGGTGTCAGAAGCCGGTTTAAGGGCGATAAGCCACAGGCCCGACGCGGTCAGCAGCGGCAGCGTCAGCTCGATGAACATGGCCAGGGAGGTGGGATACGGTAGGGTTGACGAGATCCTGATGTTGTAAAAGGCGCCGAACACGAAGCTGTCCTCCTGCCAGGGAGAGAGCAATCGCGCCCAGTCGGCAAAAGACACGAAGTATTCCAGGAGGCCAACCAGGCTCACAACCAGCAGCGCCGCGGCCGCCGAACCCGCGACTACCTGGTGGGACGGAGCCCTGGCGGGCAGGCGCGATATGCCGAAATACACCAGCGCGGCCAGGGTCATGCGCAGCGAAAACTTGAGAGCGCCCGGCGTGTCGGCGGCGAAAGCCGCGGACAGGAAGTTGCTGGCGACAAAGAGCACCACCGCGGCATCCAGCGCCCCGCGGCCCCGCAGGCCGGCGCGACTCTTTCCCGCCCACAGCGCGAAGGCGGCAATGAAGAGAATCGCGGCCAGCTGGGACGTGGTAAAACCGATGGAGCCCAGGCTGAACACCGGCCTGAGAACCTCGAAGGCCGTCATAAAAACCGCGCCGGCGGCCGCTGCCAGCAGAATTGTCGTGCGGCGATCCATTTTTTTTTGCCTGCCCAGCCCAGATTTATCCGGTTTTCGCGGGTTCTTCCCGCCCGCTTCCACTCCTGGTGAAATAAAGCCAAGAGGTCAGCCCCAGTTGCGCGAAGAACATGAAGGTGATGCCGTTTTGCCAGAGGAAGTTGTCCAGCATCCCGTGGAGCGCATAGGCTGCCAGCGAGGCCATCAATGCCAGCGATACCAGGCGCCTTCCGTATTCCTGCGCGCGGTCCCGCACCAGCCGCCACTGGCACCAAGCCGCCGAGCCCAGCAAGAACAGCATCGCCGCCAGGCCTGCCAGGCCGGTGTTCGAAAGCGCCTCCAGATAGATGTTGTTCGTCCTCACCCGGACATCGGGAGGAAGCTCACTGAGATATTCGCCGTATCGGGCCCGGAACTGATCCGGTCCCACCCCCAGAAGCGGATAATCCCGCCACATATGATAGGCCGCCTGCCACAACATGCTTCGGGAAGGCGTGCCGATTGCGATAAAACCGGTCTCCTCTGCCGGGCCCGGCAGTATGCGGCTTCCCTGCTCGTCTATCTCCAGGGGCACCAAAGCCGGCGGCACCCCGTTGGAAGAAAACCAGCCCACGCCCACCTGCAGGAGGTCGATCACGAGGATGTATTCCCCCGGTTCCGGGGGCGCGAGAAAGACGACATCAATGTCCAGCTGCTCACCGGGCCCGACGTCCCGCGGCAGATAAGAGTCGAGCGAAATCTCCCTGGTCTGCATCCCGTCCTGAAACCACCGGTAAGACGCCAGCACGCGGTTGCTGCCATCCGGGGTCCAGGCGACCTCGGAAGTGTTGACTATATTTACTCGGGCGCTGGATTCTTCGCCGGGCTTGAGGTCGTCCGGAAATTCGAGGATCCTGTATTCCGCCCCTTGGCGCTGGGGCTGGTCGGCCACGCCCAGCCTGGCCGCGGCCTTGTTGCCGGTGATCATGGACAGGGCAAGAACAGCCACCAGGAACACAGGGGCCAGAGCGAAAAAGGCCGCGACCCGTTTTCCGTACCCGTAAACAACGGCCAGAAAACCTGCGGTCATCACCGACAGAGGCATGGCCACCAGGGCGCTTCTGGTGTAGGTGTAGACGAGCAACGCCACGGCCGCGGCCAGAGAGGCGGCAAGCGCCGCCTGAAGCAGACGCCGCCGGGATGCCGTCTGTTCCCGGCATACCAGCCAAAGGCCCGCCGCTATGAGCAGCGGCAGCGTCAGCTCGATGAACATGGCCAGCGACGTGGGATAAGGAAGCGTGGACGAGATCCTGACATTGTCAAAGGCTCCGAAAGTGAAGATGCCCTCCTGCCAGGGAGACAGCCATCGTTCCCAGTCCATAAAGCCGGCAAAGTTCTGCATCAGGCCCACCAACGTGACGACCAGGAGGGTCAAGGCTGCCGCCCCGGCCACAACCAGGTGAGACCTGGCCCTGGAAGGCAGCCGGGAGATCCCGAAGTAAACCAGGCCGGCGGCGGTCATCCTGAAGGAGAACTTGAGCGCTCCCGTCTTGTCGATGGCGGCCGCCACCGAGATAAAGTTGCTGAGCACGAAGAGGAGCACAGCCAGATCAAGAAATCTCCGGGAAAGGAACCGGGACCGGTCCACCATCGCCCAGGCGGCAGCGGTCAGAAGGAAGAAACCCGCCGCCAGCTCGGTAGTCGTAAAGCTTACCGGTCCGATCATGAACAGCGGCCGGCGCACCTCGAAGGCGGTCAGGAATATTGCCAGGCAGGCCCCCGACAGGATCAGCCAGGCCCGGCGTCGCGTTCTCAAATCGTTATACACGTGCTGCTTCGCGGAGTATTTCCAGCGTCCGGGCCGCCGTCTTTTTCCAGCTGAACTGGCGGGACCGGTTCAAACCTTTTTCCCTCAGGCTGCCGGCAAGCGCGGGATCGCTCACTACAGATTCTATCGCCCTCCCCAGTTCTTCCGCGTCCAGCGGGTTCACGTACAGGCCCGCGTCTCCCACCACCTCGGGCAGAGACGAGCTCTTGGAGACGATCACCGGCGTTCCGGATGACATGGCTTCCAGAGGCGGCAGCCCAAACCCCTCGTACAGCGACGGATAAGCGAACACCGCCGCCTGCCGGTAAAGAGCCGGCAGGTTCTCGTCCTTCACATAGCCCGTGATGTGTACCCGTCCCAGGAGATCGCGCCGCTCCAGCTCGTCAAAAATCGCCTGGGCCATCCAGCCCCGGCGCCCGGCCAGCACCAGGTGCAGATCGGACCTGGTTCTGGCCACCCGGTCGAAACTCCTGATCAGCATCGGGAGGTTCTTGCGCGGTTCCAGCGTGCCCACATAGAGCACATAAGGCTTGACTATGCCGTAGTGGGCGAGCACTTCCTCATCCTCAGGCTCTGGATCGGGCGTGTAGAGTTCCGAAGCGCCCAGATGGACGACGCTGATCTTGCTCTCGCGGACCCCCATCACCGTGAGCAGGTCCAGCTTGGTATTGTTGGAGTCGACGATGATGTGGCCGGCCCGCCAGGTGGAGACGGGCACCAGGCTCCTGGCCCAGACGACGTTCCTGAGGGAATGGGTCCGCGGAAACAGCTTGAACGACAGATCGTGGATAGTGAGCACCATGGGGCAAGGGGCAAAAACCGACAGCACGAAATTGGTGAAGAAGCAGACATCGATCTGGTGCTTTCTGAGCAGGGCGGGCAGCATCAACTGCCTCCATGGCTCCTGGTAACGGAAGTGACCCCGCACAACCGACACCTGCGGGTGGCCGGCAGCCTCCTTCTCAAATCCGGTCTCGCGGTTGGCAAACAGGCAGAGATGCTCGTGCGGGGCCAGCAGGCCCATGATCTCCTTGATGACGTGATGTGTGTACCAGTCCACCCCGCTCTTTGTGGACTGGATTACCGAGAGGTCAATACCTATGCGCATTTCACGTATATTTTATCCTTTTGACGGGAGCTAATTCTACTTTGACGGTCGTCGCCTGGATGCGGGAAGCCACGCGAAACTCCTTTTAACAAGTTCCGCGGACATCCGGTTCTTGTGGTAACCCGTCCGGCTTAAAGAAACCAGAACGATTCTCAGGAGGAAAGGAATTCCTGGATCACCTGCCGAGCCTCCCCGTCCAGGACCACGTAGGAGACACCGCCGATATCCAGGCCGTCACCCGGCAACACGAGCTTGCGGCTCTTTTCGGCCGGAGTCCGGAACTTCACCCAGCTCAGCCAGATCAGATCGTCGGTGGACAGGTCTGTGGTCATGTTGCCCACCAGGTCCGGCGCGATCAGCGGCATCCGGACCAGGTTGCCCGGGCTGCTGAGTTTTCTCTGAAGCGCCTCCATGAACTGCTGCTGCCTGCCCATGCGCTGGAAGTCGTCGTCCGAGTACCGGACCCGCACGTAGACCAGGGCCCGTTCCCCGTCCATCCGCTGCGGACCGGCGTCAAAATGGACTTCTGTCCAGTCGTAGCCGGCCGGATACTGGGAATCGATGGCCGCGGGCACGTTGATGTCCACGCCTCCCAGGGTGTCGACGATCGCGGGAAACCCGGCAAAGTCCAGTTCGACGAAGTGATGGATCGGTATTCCGGTCAGATCCTCCACCGCCTCGATCATAAGCGACGGCCCGCCGTAGGCATAGGCGGAGTTGATTTTTTCCTCGCCGTATCCGGGGATATCCGCCAGTGTGTCCCTGGGGATCGAGAGCTGTGACATGGTCTTGCTGCGCCCGTTGACCCGCATCAGCAGGATTGTGTCAGCCCGGGCCGGCTCGCCGGGCCGCTGATCGGTTCCCAAAAACAGGATGTTGACCGGCGTCGAGGAGATGCTGCCGGCCGGTCTGGCGAGGACCGGCGCCACATCGTCCGGCACCCGCGCGTTGCTGGCCCGCACCTCCCGGTCCAGCCGCCAGTAAAAGAAACCGGCCAGAGCCAGAGCCACAATCAACAGAAAAAGCAGGAAGATGGCGGCGCGCCTGCCCCAGCGGCCGCGCCGGCGCGGCCGCGCCGGGAGGCTGCCGGGCTTTTTGGGCGGCAAGCCGCCGGGAGGTTCCCCGGCCGGCTGGCTGCCGCCGGCGTCATCCCGGGGCGCCTGCCCCGCGTCACGCTTTAGCGGCTTGCTCCGGATGCGGAAGCGTGAACTCTTGTATTTTGTGTAGTGTTTCTCTTCGTTCGTCATCTGCCAGGCATCAGGGATGATGAAACTCGCGTTCCAACAGATATTAGCATTTAACCGGCGCCTGATTAGAAAGCAGGTGAAAACTCAGGGACATGAACTCATCTCCTTGGAGGTTTTGGCTCGAAAAGAAAGATCGCAGGATTGATGATCGTCGCGGGTTCCGGTTTCGCTTTTCTCACTGTAAACGGGCGCCACGCGGAAGCAACTTCGTCAGTCATTCCAGGCTGCCGGCGCCGACAGGATTCAGACAGCCGCCTGGAACGCCAGGTGATACAGAACCACAGCGCCGTAGGACGCTGTTAGCGCTCCCATCCCGCGGGCCGCCAGAGGCAGATGCCTCAATCTCCACAGGATCAGGCCGCCAGCGCTCACAACCGCGAATTTGGCAACCATGCCGAAGGGAATGCTGATTTCAAACAGCGCCGCCATGACCGGATTGGCCTCCGCCACTCCCAGAGAAAGAGCCCTGGCCGTGAGAACCATGTCCAGGAAGTTAAAAGTCAGCAGAAGGGCGAGAAGCATGGCAGGAAGCCGGCGGGTCCAGGGCCGCGACGTGGAAAGCGAGCCATCGCCTTCGGCCAGGCTGTAGCTGAACGGAAGCAGGTTGCTGATAGTGCGGCGTTCATCCAGAGTCCAGCAGATGGCGCTCTCGCGGGATGCCCTGCGGTCGGCCTTGAGGAAACCGCAGGCATGGCACCGGTTGTCGCAGGCCAGCCGCTGATCGCCTGCGGCCGCGCAAACCATCTTCCTGTTCATCCGTTCCTTCCCGTCGCTGTCATCGATACTCATTTGTACCATTTAAAAGCGTTTCGTTTCAATACCGTCCTGGGCAAACCGCGGTTCGCCCTGTTTCGTTTCATCCTTATCCCTACCCTTTCTTGTTGAAAATCCCACCCCTTTTCTATACACTCGCTGCGCCCCGGATGGCAGATGACAGGCAGCCCTGAAACATTAGTGATAGGCATCGACCTGGGCGGCAGCAAGATGGCCGCGGGTCTGGTCGACGGGCGGCTAGCGATCATTGAATCGCTGGAAGTCAGAACCCCCATCGAGAGCCAGGAGTCCTTGATCGCCGGCATCCTCTCGCTGGTCCGGGGGCTGGTATCGCGCGCGCCGGCTCCGGTTTCCGCCGCAGGTTTCGGCATTCCCTCCATGATCGATCAGGTCCGGGGCAGGGCTGTGATGTCGGTCAACATACCCCTGGCTGATTTCGACTTTGTCAGGCATATTAGCGGCGAGCTGGGCCTGCCGGTGTTCATCGATAACGACGCCAACGTCGCCGCCCTGGCAGAGGCGACCGCGGGGGCGGCGGCCGGAGCCCGGGAGGTCATCATGATAACCCTGGGCACCGGCATCGGCGGCGGCATCATCACCGGCGGCGAAGTCTACAGGGGCGCCACCGGCAGCGCCGCGGAGCTCGGACATATGGTGATTGACGTCAACGGGCCCCGTTGCCAGGGAGCCTGTGAAAATTACGGTTGCTTCGAGACGATGGCTTCGGGCACGGCGCTGGCCCGCTACGCCGCAATTTACGCCGAAAAGGAACCGGATTCAGCCCTGGGCAAGGCGGCCGCCGCCGGGATGATGCTGGACGGCAGGCTGGTCTGCCGCCTGGCCCGGCAGGGCGATCCGGCCGCCCTGAAGGTCATGGATCTGATTGGATTCTACCTTGGAGTCGGGATAACAAACCTGGTCAACATCTTCAATCCCGAGGTTCTCGTCGTCGGCGGAGGCCTGATGGGGGCCGGCGGCCTTATCCTCGATCCCGCCAAAAAAATCCTGGCTCAGCGGGGGCTCAGGCCCAACCGCGACGTCGTCCGGGTGACAGCGGCCGGCTTCGGCCCCGAAGCCGGCGTGATCGGCGCGGCCTGCCTGGCTCTTCGGGAACTGAAGAAAGGGAGATAAAACTGTATTCGAGGCGGGCAGTTCCCAACACGACCGAAAACTCCGCTACACTATAATGGCTATACTCGTTAGCCGAAACCCGGGACAAATGACGCATCGATCAGCCATGACGCTTTCCAAGGTTTTCTTCATCGACAGCCGCGCTGACAGCCGCGAGCGCAACATCTCAAAGTACCGTCAGCTGATCTCCCGTCTTGGCCTGAAAAGCATCATCAGCGAGGGGGACCTGGTGGCGGTCAAGGTGAGTTTCGGCGAGCGCGGCAACCTGACCTATCTGAGGCCCCAGTATGTGCGGCCGGTCGTAGACGAGATCATCCGCCTGGGCGGACGCCCCTTCCTCACCGACTCCAACACCCTGTACGCCGGCGGCCGGACCAACTCCCGCGACCACGCCATCACCGCCATGGAAAACGGATTCGGATACGCAGTCACCGGCGCCCCTGTCGTCATCGCCGGCGGCCTCCTGGGCATCGATTACCGGACTGTTCCCGTTGCCGGAGAACACTTCCAGGAAGCCAAAATCGTCCCCGAAGCGCTGGATGCCGACGTGATCATCTCCCTGGCCCATTTCAAGGGACATATGATCTGCGGCTTTGGCGGCGCCCTGAAAAATCTGGGGATGGGCTTCGGATCCCGGGCCGGGAAGCAGATGATGCATTCAGATGTGCGCCCGGAGGTGGATCCTCCCCAGTGCGACGCCTGCGGCCGCTGCCGCAAATGGTGCCCGGAGGCGGCAATATCGATGGTGGCCGGAGGCGTTCCGGAGCAGCCCGGCCTGAAGGCGGCCCTGATAGACAGCGAAGCCTGCGCCGGCTGCGGTGAATGTGTCACGGTCTGCTCCCCCGGCGCCATCGCCATTAACTGGCAATCCGACGCCTCCATCGTCCAGCAGAAGATGGCGGAGTACGCCGCCGCGGCGCTCACCGGCAAGCTGGACAGATTCGCCGCCATAAATTTCGTCCTTGACGTGACGCCCGACTGCGACTGTCTCGGCTGGAGCGACCGCCCCATCGTGCCCAACATCGGCATACTGGCCTCGACCGATCCGGTGGCGGTCGACGCCGCCTCTCTCGACCTGGTTAGCCAGGCCGCCGGCATCAGGGGCAGCGCCCTGCCCGAGGCCCATCTGGACAGCCGCGACAAGTTCGGATCCATCCATGAGGGCATCGATTCCACCGCGCAGCTCACCCACGCGAATAAGCTGGGAATCGGTACCGACCGCTACGAGCTTGCGCCCCTGGGACTTGACAAAGACGGCGGCGAAGAGGCATAAAATATTAGTTTGATCGTTTTACCTTTTCAGGAGGAGCATAAATGGCGTTTCAAATATCCGAAGAGTGCCTGGCATGCGGGGTGTGCATGGACGAATGCCCCGTCGAGGCAATCTCAGAGGGAGATGACATCTTCGTGATCGCTGCCACGGAGTGCACCGACTGCGGCTCGTGTTCCGAAGTCTGTCCCAACGACTCCATCAGCAAGGCCGTCAAGGCTTAAAAATCGGCCCTTCAAGGGCCTGAGCCCAGCCACGCGAGACCGAAATAACATCAGGGCCGGCGCGTGGCTCCGGCCCGCGAGCACGGGGATGACGGTTTGCTATACATCTGCCCCACCCCGATCGGCAATCTCGGCGACATCACCCTCCGGGTGCTCGAGGTCCTGAAAAAATCGGACCTGGTGGCCGCCGAGGATACCCGCCGCACCCTCAAGCTGCTTTCCCATTACGGCATCAGCAAACCGCTGACAAGCTATTACGAGCACAACGAGTTGCGGCGCGTCCCCGAGCTGTTGGGCCATCTGCGGGAAGGAAAGACCGTCGCCCTGGTGTCGGACGCGGGCATGCCCGGCATCAGCGATCCGGGATACCGGCTGATAAAGTCAGCTCTCGACGAGGGCCTGCCGGTGGAAGTGCTCCCCGGCCCTTCCTCCATCGAGACAGCCCTGGTCTCGTCCGGCTTCCCCACGGATTCTTTCTTGTTCACCGGCTATCTGCCCCGCCGCCGCGGCGATCTCAGGAAGGCACTGGCCGGGATAAACCGCGAGCATCGCACCACCGTGGCCTTCGAAGCTCCGCACCGCCTCCGCCATGCCCTGGAGGAGACGGCCGCGCTGATGGGAGAGCGGCAAATAGCCATCTGCCGCGAACTGACCAAAAAGTTCCAGGAGATCAAAAGAGGCTCGGCCGCCGCGCTTCTGGCCGGGCTGCCGGAGAAGGTCAGGGGAGAGATAGTCATGGTCTTCGAGGGGAAGCCAGCGCCGGAGGCGCGAGAGGATGAGGCAAAGGAAAAAGAAGTTAAGACGGCCCTCACCCTGCTGCTTGACGCCGGCCTCTCCCCCCGCCGGGCCTCGGAAATCGTGTCGTTGCTTACCGGCGCCCCGAAGAATAAAGCTTACAGACTGGCGCTTGCGATGAATCAGGATTATTCATCATAGGCAGACAGGCGGATTCTCCTTCGCTTCGCTGAAATGCCGTGAAATATCAGCCGCGGCCAAGGCACCCCTCACTAATCACTTCTCCGCCACCACAATCTCAAAAAAACCGTGGCCGGCCAGGCGCCGCCGCCGGTTTACAAATCCGGCGTCCCCCATCTCGCGGTAAAGGCCGATCCGCCACAGATCGGTCAGTGTCTCCGTCTCCACCAGGCCCATGAACCTGGCGATGAGCCTGGTGAAGGCGGTGTCCGGCGGCCGCATGTCCGCGACCACCGCAAGCCCCCCCGGCTTGAGCACCCTGTGCATCTCCCCGAATGTGTTGCGGCGGCCTTCCCGGTTCATTTCGTGAATCGCCAGGGAGATGGTCACCCGGTCGAAGGCATTATCGGCAAAGGGGATGTCTTCGGCGTTGGCTACGATGAATTCCACATTGCCGGCCGAATGTTTGCCCCGGGCCACGGCGATCATCTCCTCTGAGAGGTCTATGCCCGTCACCCGGCCCTCCGGACCGGCGCAGTCGGCCAGCATGGCCACCAGGGTGCCGGTGCCGCAGCTGACATCGAGGACCTGATGCCCAGGCCGGACCTGCGCGGCCTCGACAATGCCGCAGCGAAACATCCGCTCGCCGCCCACCACCCGGAACGTGTTCCTTATGCCAAAGTCATAGAAGCGCGCCACCCGTCCGAACTCGTCCCGGTAATAGCCCGAGGTCGGACGCTGCCCCGCCTTTTGCCGCGGTTCGTCAGAGCTCCGCTGATCCTCCCGCATGCGCACCTCCGCGCGCTTTCGTAATTATGGCGGCATCATTCAGCCTCCGCGAGCCCGCCGCTCCCGCCAGGATAACGGCCGGCTTTCCCTTAATCGTCTCCATTTCGACCGGGCATAAAACCTCGGGCGCTCCATCCGGCCGGGCAGGCCTTGGGTTTTGTCTTATGATAGGGTTAAATTAAACTCCTGAGGAAAACATCTATCCGGAAGACCATTGAAACCGAGCGACAGAATCTGCATCGAAACAGTGAATCACTCTTTGGCAAGGTCCGGGGGTTGCGATTGTTACATGTCCGGCCAGGATGAGCACGGCTGCCCGAGGTAACCGGTTGACGAAGTTGGCCCACGTCATCCCATTCCGCGGCGTACGCTACAACCAGAGGCTGATACCCGACCTGCAGCAGGTTGTCACGCCCCCGTACGACATTATCTCGCCGCGGCAGCAAAAGCTCTACCATCGGCTTCATCCCCTGAACGCGATTCACCTCGATTACGGGCTGAGCTGGAAGGGGGATGGCGATGGCGACAACCGCTACACCCGGGCGGCGGCGACGCTGAACCTTTGGCTCGATGAGAAGATCCTGGTTCCCGATCCGGCGCCGGCGCTTTATTTCCTGAGGGAGGAGTTCACCGATCCGGAGGGACAGCCGGCGGTGCGGGAAGGTTTTTTGGCCGCCGTGAAGCTGGCCGAGTTCGCCGAAGGAATCATTATGCCCCACGAGGAGACTGCTGCGGGCCCCAAAGAGGACCGCCTGCGCCTGATGGACGCGACCGAAGCCAACCTGAGCGCCATCTTCTGCCTCTATTCGGATCCCCGGCAGAAGATCGTTTCGGCCCTCAGGAAAGCGGCGGAACGCGATGCCGACATCGCCCTCGCCGAAGACGGGGGCGACAGACATTTCCTCTGGGCAATAAGTGACGAAGATGTCACCTCGCTGGTGACCCGTGAGCTGGCCGGCCAGAGCCTGCTCATCGCCGACGGCCACCACCGCTACGAAACCGCCCTGGCCTATCGTAACGCCCGCCGCCGGGCAGAAGGCGCAGGCGGCGATATGCCTTACGACTATCTCATGGTTTATCTCTCTCATGTGGAGGGCTCGTCACCCTCGATCCTGCCGATCCACCGCCTGATTGGCGGCCTGAAAGAGGAGACGCTGGCCCGCCTGCCGGAACTCCTGGGTCCGGAGTTCGAGATCGAGGAAGCCGGCGGCCCCGGGTCAGACCGCGCCCGGACCATGATCGAAAAGGTGAAAACCGCGGGACGGCAGCGCAACGCCTTCGGCCTCTATCTGCCCGGCCAGGGGCGATATTACGTGCTCAGGGCCCGCAGCCCCCGTCCGGTGCTGGACCCCGCTGCCACCGGCCACTCCGAGGCCTGGTGCTCCCTGGACGTCGCCGTGCTGGACCGCCTTGTGCTTTTTGACAGTCTGGAAATACGGCCCGGCGGACTGAACGCCGGCGCAGTAGTCTCTTACGTGGAACGAACCGGCCAGGCGATCAGAGAGGCGGAAAAATGTGACGCCGCCTTCTTTATCAATCCCACCTCGATGGAGGAGGTCAAAGCCGTGGCCGAAACCGGCGAGAAGATGCCTCAGAAATCGACCTACTTCCATCCAAAGCCGCTGACCGGCCTCGTATTCCGCTGCTTCCGCTTCGAATGACCGGTCTTTCGCCAGCACGATGACCTTTCTGGAGCTGATAATCAGCCTGGTGATCATCCTGGTGGGTTGCGAGGGCTTCATCAACGGCATCGAATGGTTCGGCAAGAAGCGCGGCCTGGGCGAGGGCACGGTCGGCAGCCTGCTGGCGGCCGTGGGCACCGCCCTGCCGGAGACCATGGTCCCTATCATCGCCATCGTCTTCGTGGCCGGGGAGGCTTCCAACGAGGTGGGAGTGGGCGCCATCCTGGGCGCCCCCTTCATGCTGGCCACGCTGGCCATGTTCGTCACCGGCGTGTCTCTGGTGATTTTCCGCCTCAGCAACGGCAGGAAGATCAACCCTCAGGTCAACCCCCGGATCATCGGCCGGGACCTAACCTTCTTTCTGGTCTTTTACCTGGCGGCGGTCATCGCCGGGCTGTTACACTACCGGCCGCTCTCCTGGGTGATGGCCGTGTTTCTCTGGATCGGTTACATGGTGTACGTCTACGTCACGCTGCGCACGGAAGGCGAGCTGTCCGGGCATAGCCGGCCCCTGTACCTGGCCAGCAGCCACCCTCCCGCTTTCCCGCGGTTGCGGTGGATACTCCTGCAGATCGCCATATCCCTGGGCGCCATAATATTCGGAGCTCACATGTTCGTGGGCGCGGTCAGCGAGGTCGCCATCATCCTGGGCGTCCCCGCCCTGGTCATATCGCTGCTGATCACGCCGGTGGCTACCGAGTTGCCGGAAAAGTTCAACAGCGTGCTCTGGCTCCGCGCCCGCAAGGACACGCTCGCCTTTGGGAACATCACCGGAGCCCTTGTCTTTCAAAGCGCCTTCCCCGTCTCCGTGGGCCTGCTCCTTACTCCCTGGAACCTGAACTCGGTCTCGCTGGTGAGCGCCGCCATGGCTTTGGGATCCGGCTTCCTCCTGCTGCTGTGGATCAAGCTCATGCGGACGATTCACTGGTGGATGCTTCTCTTAAGCGGCAGCTTCTACGCCTTTTTCGTCTTTTACGCGTTATCCGTGTCGATATGACAGCCGCCGCTTCAGCAACGAAGTCCTGTGTGCTAGACTGTTTTCTCGGCCCGTCAGGGCCGGTTTTTTCTCCAGTGCGCCCGTAGCTCAACTGGCAGAGCAGGGGACTCTTAATCCCAAGGTTAGAGGTTCGATTCCTCTCGGGCGTACCAGTAAATTCCCTGCAAACATCAGGTTTTCATACGAAAGGCCTCGCGGTGATCGAGGTCTTCGTCGGTTACTGACAACCATTGGTTACTGACAGCCATTTTGACGGCCACCCCGATACATGGTTTTTAGAACGAGATGTACAGATTCATTTCAACAGGCGGCCTGGCGGCAAGGTGCGCGCGCAGGCCATGGGTGACGATAATCGTCTGGCTGCTTCTGGTTGCCACGGCTGTCTTCGCCATGTTCACGATGCTGGGAGACGCTCTTACAGCAGAGATGAAATTCACCCGGCAACCGGAGTCCCAGCGCGGACAGGAACTGCTGGAAGAGCGCCTCACCGGTCCGGAGAAGATGAAGGAGATAGTCATTGTCTCTTCCGAAAATGCTACGGTTGATGACCCGGCGTTCCGGGCAGATGTCGAGCGGCTTACCCGGGACATCGCGGCGCTGCCGCCCGATGTCGTGGAGCAGACGGTCAATTATTATCAGACCGGCGATGAATCAATGGTCTCCACCGACCGTCACAGCACCATAGTGCCGGTGGTGCTTGCCGGAACGATCGACCAGGCGGAAAGTAACGTGGGCCAGATCATCGACCTGGGTCACGAGGTCGGCAGCCAGACCGGGCTGAGCGTGATGACGACCGGCATGGCCAGCACCGATAACGACTTTAACGAAGTGGCCAAGTCTGACGGCGCCAAGACCGAGATCATCGGCATAGGCATGGCGCTGGTCGTGCTGCTGGTGGTATTCGGCACCCTGGTGGCCGCCGGGCTCCCTATCGCGCTGGCCGGACTGTCCATCCTTGTCGCCCTCGGCATCACCGCGCTGGTCGGGCAGAAGTTCCAGATGAGCTTCTTCGTGGCCAACATGATCGTCATGATGGGCCTGGCCGTGGGCATCGATTACACGCTGTTCATCATCTCCAGGTACCGTGAGGAGCTGGCAACCGGCAGCGACCGTTATCAGGCGATCGCCATCGCCGGCGCCACAGCCAGCAAGTCGGTTCTCTTCAGCGGCCTGACGGTAATTCTGGCCCTGGTCGGCATGCTCCTGATCCCGATGTCCATCTTCAGCAGCCTGGGAGCGGGCGCCATATTCGTGGTGGCGATCGCCATGGCGGCGGCTCTGACCCTGCTGCCGGCGATCCTTTCTCTTACGGGAAACATGGTCAACTCGCTGAAGATCCCTGTGATCAGCCGGCTTTCTCGCGGTTCCCGCGATGGCAGGTTCTGGGACCGCACCACGGGGGCCGTCATGAAGAGGCCCCTCCTGAGCGCGCTGGCGGTTATCGTGGCCCTGGGCCTGCCGGCCCTCTATTTCTTCCAGATGAACACCGGCTCCAGCGGCATCGCCACGCTGCCGGACCGGTTCGAATCCAAGCGGGCCTATATGGCCCTGGAACGCGATTTCTCGCTGGGGCTCATCACCCCGGTCGAGATCGTGATAGATGGCGACGTGAATGGCGAGGAAGTACAGCAGGCCATGTCCGCCTTTAACGAGCGCGCGGGCCAGGATGATATCTTCTACGGCGAGCCGCAGGTACAGGTCAACCAGGCGGGCGACCTGGCCCTCATCTCGCTGGCCGCGTCGGCGACTACAGACAGCGAGGCCAGCATCGAGGCGGTAAAGCGGCTGCGCAATGAATATATCCCGCTGGCGTTCGCGGGCTCCGGGGCGCAAGTGCTGGTAACCGGCGCCACGGCGTCAAACGTCGACTATTACACCATGACCAACGACTTCGGACCGGTGATCGTCATCTTCATCCTGGCGCTCAGCTTCCTGCTGCTCATGGTGGTGTTCCGCTCGCTGGTGGTGCCGCTCAAGGCCATCCTGATGAACCTGCTCTCCGTCGGCGCTGCCTACGGCCTCATCGTGCTCGTGTTCCAGAAGGGTGTGGGCGCCGGCCTGCTGGGCTTCCACCAGGTGGAGGCAGTGGAGGCATGGCTGCCGATCTTCCTGTTCTCGGTGCTGTTCGGGCTCTCGATGGATTACCACGTCTTCCTCCTGGGCCGCGTCCGCGAGCGCTACCTCGAGACGGGAGACAACGGCGAGGCGGTGGCCTTCGGCCTTAAGTCGACCGGACGGATCATCACCGGCGCGGCCCTGATCATGGTCGCCGTCTTCGCCGGATTCGCCAGCGGCGAGCTGGTCATGTTCCAGCAGATGGGATTCGGCCTGGCCGTGGCGATCCTGCTCGACGCCACGCTGATCCGTTCAGTGCTCGTGCCGTCAACCATGAAGCTGCTGGGCCACCGCAACTGGTACCTGCCCCGCTGGCTAGAGTGGCTGCCGGATCTGAAGCTGGGCGAGACATACGAGCCGCCGGCTGAAAAGAAAGAAAAAGGCCGCAGGGTGAGGGAATGTCCCTCGCAGGCATGAGGCAGCACCATGTAATATCCAGACCCGGCTCACGGCTACCCGGTCATCCCCCTGCCTTTCATTCGGCGGGGGGATGACTTCTGGTCCCGGAAAATGTTTGATTTGGAAGACGGTCTCTTGACAGGCCTCCCGCGGCCACCTTCCATCGAGCAGAGGAGACATTTCTCTTATTTGGGGAATGCTAATGATAGAGATGTGCAGGAATCCAGGTTTAATGTGAATAAAATAGGGTATAATTATATGTTTGTTTTAGCTGAGGACTTCCTTCCCGCTGCTTATTCAAGCCAGAACGGATACGCGTTGGCGCGCGCACGAAGACTCTACGGGAAGCAGGATCGTGTTTATTATGCTAAAATTGCCGCTTGGCATTTGGCCATTCTGGGCAAATAAAGGATATGACGATAACAAATAGAAAGATAGAGACAATCAAATCCATGGCAGAAATTCCGAACGAATTGACTCAAAACCTGATAACACAAGGACAGGAAAAAGGATTCCTCACCCTTGACGATATCGCGGACGTGCTCCAGGAAGAGGATCTGACCACCGAGCAGATCGAGGAGATATATTCCCGCATCGCTGAAGGCGGCGTCGATATCCTCGAACAGGGGGACGCGGACGATGAGGCGCTGGGACCTGTCGCCGAAGAGCCGGAGCAAGCCGAGCCTGTCGAGCGTCCCGTTGCCACGGCCACGGATGACTCCCTGCGCATGTACCTCCGGGATATCGGCCGGATCAGGCTGCTTTCGGCAGCCGAGGAAGTATCCCTGGCAAAACGGATGGAGCGGGGCGACATGGAGGCCAAGAGCCGCCTGGTGGAGGCAAACCTGCGCCTGGTCGTAAGCATCGCCAAACGCTACCTGGGAAGGGGACTCTCTTTTTTGGACCTGATCCAGGAGGGCAACCTGGGCCTGATCCGCGCCGTGGAGAAATTCGATTACCGCCGCGGGTACAAGTTCTCAACCTACGCCACCTGGTGGATCCGGCAGGCGGTAACGCGCGCCATCGCCGACCAGGCGCGCACCATCCGCATCCCGGTGCACATGGTGGAAAAGCTCAATCACCTGGTGCGGGCCAAACGCCAGCTGGTGCAGGATATGGGCCGTGAGCCCACCCCGGAAGAGATCGCCGACGTGATGGATACCACTGTGGAGAAGGTGCAGCATCTGATCAAGATCTCGCAGAGTCCGGTGAGCCTGGAGAAGCCGGTTGGCGACGAGGAAGAGGCCGAGCTGGGCGACTTCCTCGAGGACGAAGGCACTCCGCGGCCTTTGGACGCGGCCATGATCGAGATCAAGAAGGACGATCTGAACAAGGTTCTGGAAGCTCTGCCTCACCGGGAGCGCAAGATCCTGGAGCTCAGGTACGGGCTGAACGGCGAGCATCCGCGCACGCTGGAGCAGATCGGGCGCCGCTTCGGCGTAACCCGGGAGCGGATCCGGCAGATAGAAGCCAATACCCTGGCGAGACTGAAGGAGTTGCAGGAGACCCAGCACCTGCGGGAAAGCGCCTGACTGAGCGATTGATTCGAGATTAAAAAGGGACGGCCGAGGCCGTCCCTTTTTGTTGCCATCCTGTGTCCGCTAGGGCGCCGGCGGAACCTGGATCTCATTCTGGCTGACGCCCCGGGACAGATCAAGCTCATCCATAAAGGCCCTGGACTCCCTGCCGACTGCCGACTCGGGGTCCAGCTCATAAGATTTCTGCCATGACGCTCTGGCCTCGTCGTCCTTTCCCAGCCGCATCTGCAGCCATCCCAGCGAATGCCAGGCTCTCTGGCTCTGCGGCAGCGACTGCACCACTTTCTGGAGCTCCCGCTCGGCTACAAGCGGCATTTCCATGTAGAAATATGTAAGGCCCAGATCGATGCCGGCATCCTGGGCCTCCGGCTTTTTGGCCAGATATTCCCGGTAATAATCGACCGCGGTCTTGAAGCTGGTGAAGGATTCCTGGTACTGACGGTTCTCAGCCTGGAGCGACCCTATCTCGCGATGGCTGTCTGCCAGTCCCCGCAGCAGTTCAACATCTTCCGGATTGCTCTCGAGCAGCGCCCTGTAGTTTTCGATGCGCTCCCCGGTGGCGTCGATATCCAGTTGCAACGCCTGGCTCTGTCTCTGTTCGGGTCGCTCGTCATCACTGCCGACCAGCTTGGGAATAACATAGCCGAGACTGATCGCCACGATCACGACCGGAATCAGCAGAAGCCATTTTAGATTATCACTCATTTTCTCTTTCTCAACTGGTTGTGTTTTGATGGTAATCGGCCTGAGGTTGAGGTTTTCCCTCTGTCAGGCCTTCCATATACAGAAAATCTCTCTCAGTAAGGCGGCCGATAATGATCTTGGCCACGACGCCCTCTTTATCCAGTATAAAGCTTTCCGGGTATCTCACAACCTGATAGTTTCTGCCTATCTTATCCTCGGTGTCCAGCAGTATGGGAAATGTCAACTCGATCGGTCTTCCTTCCTCGGTAAAAAGATTGTCGACAAACGGCTGGACGTCCGTGGCGCCGCGACGGTCGTTGCTGACGGCCAGAATCTCGAAGGGCTTGTCTTTCATCCCCCGGTATTTTATCTCCATCAGCGGCATTTCCCTTTTGCACTCGATGCAGGCGGTGTTCCAGACATTTAGCAGAACGACTTTGCCCCGGTAATCAGAAAGGCTGGCTTCGCCGCCGGCAAGCGTGGGATATGTGAATTCCGGAGCAATGGAGCCCTCTATCACCATCGGAGGCTTGGTGCTTTGATAAAAGAAGTAAGCGCCCACGGCCAGGATGGCGATTACGACAAAGGCTCCCACTGCCAGAAAGGCGTCTTTCGCCGACCAGCTTTCTTCTGGCGGCATGTATTCGGATGTGGTTTCTGTCTCATTCATGCTGGCAGCACAGGGCTTCTCAGAGTCTCACCAAGAATTACTCGCGCAGAATTCAGCTTGAGAACCGTCCCGTTAATTATACCGGACCACCGCCCTCCTGCCGAACCTCTTAACTCGCACTTTATAATTTTTAACACGTTATCAGTTAACCCAGGCAAAGCCAATTATGTTAGCTTTGTTTGCTGCGTCTATGAATACTGCGTCAGTGACGGCAACCACTGCAGCCAGTTGCTCAGATTATTGATCTGACCGGAAAGCAGCAGGAAGCCGAAAGCGATCAGTATTATCCCGGAAGCTATCTTGATGACGCGAAAATGCCGCTTGATGACGGAATAGGTGCCGATCATCCTGGTGAACAGGAAACCGGAAGCCACAAAGGGCACCCCCATCCCCATGGCATAGACGAACAGCAGGCTGGCGCCGGCGCCCGGATCCTGGGTGCCGATGGCCAGCGTATAGATCGATCCGAGCAGCGGACCGGTGCACGGGCCGATGCCTATCGAGAAAAGCATGCCCGCCAGCACCACCCCCACCAGGCTCGCCGGCTTTCTGAGGAGCCGCATCCGCCTCTCCCTCTGGAAAAAAGCGGGATTGATCAGGCCCATGGCAAGGATGCCGAACGCGATGAACACGACGCCGGCAATCAGTTCCAGAATCCGCCTTCCCTGTCCGGTGTCGCTCAACCAGAAAGACAGGAAGTCGCCGATGCTGCTGCCCGCCAGTCCCAGAGCGGCCCCCTGCACGCTGAACAGGGTCACGAATCCAACGACAAAGGCAGTGCTGGCCAGCGCTACCTTGCGCGTCTGGGTGCCCAGTTCATCGACTCCCACACCGGAAACATATGACAGGTATCCGGGAAGCAGGGGCAGCACGCAAGGGGAAAGAAACGAAGCCAGACCGGCCAGAAAGGCCCAGAAAAAGGCAATAAGAGAGACTTCGGTGATCTGTTCCATGGCGTTTAGTTTAGCGGACGCGGCGCTGGCAGAGTCAGTCGCGCAGTATTAAGCAGCATTAAATCTATGGAAGAAATATCGCATGGATTCAAGAGACCTGGATCGGTGCGGATATTCAATAGTGAACAATTCATGATAGCACGGGGGGTACAAACTATCAACCTGGGCTTTTCCGTTTTTTCAGGGAGGAGGGACCCTTTTTGGGGAAGGCGCGCCGCGGCTTCGCGGCAGCCTCAACCTGTGCGGACCGCGCCCGCTTCTGGATGAAGAACAGGGCTATCCCGGCCAGAATGGCCGTAGCCAAGCCCAGGTACTGCTGCTGCAGCTGCCCATCCCGCTCAAACCGGACGAACTCTACCAGGAAACGCTCGATGCCGGCCATCACCAGGAAGGCGCTGATCATGGCCCCGTTGCTTTTGAGCCGGGGCCGCAGATAAAGAAGAATGCCGAAAATAGCCAGCGCCGCGAACGATTCGTACAGCTGGGTCGGCTGCACCTCGACCCCCGGGGGCGTTGGCGGGGATCCCTGGGGGAAGCCCATGGCCCACGGCAGGGCGGACGGAATCCCGTAGTCATCACCGTTCAGGAAGCAGCCCATGCGGCCGAAGGCATAGCCGATCGCCGCCGCGGGCGCCCCCGCATCCAGCACCTTGATGATGGATATGCGGAACAGCCTGGCCACTGCCATAGCCGCCAGGGCGCCAACGATAAACCCGCCGTACCATACCAGCCCGGCGCCGCTGAACGTCATAGCCAGCGGATCGTCACCGACCCTGTCGAGATTAAGCAGAAGGTAGTGGATCTTGCTGCCCAGAAGCCCGCCGACAGCCGCAGCCAGCGTCAGCCAATAGACATACTCCGGGTTCATGCCTTTTCGCTTGAACTCGAAATACGACACAACCCCCGCCGCCACGAATCCCAGCGCCATCATCAGTCCAAACGAATGGATGGTAAAAGGGCCTATGGAAAAGAGCTCAGGATACATATAATCAAAACATATCACAATTTGCCGGGGCCGGGTGACGGGCGGAAAGAGGGAATGCCGCGTGGCTATCGCTATTATCCGGCAGGAAAAACCGGCTCCGGCCGTAAAAGGGGGAAGCCTGGACAGACAATTTTTGAAAACTACCCGGATTCCACCGTCCCCGGAAACCCGCAGCCAGCATCGATTATGGGCCGCTGCCGGCCCGGCGCGCCTTAAGGTCGCGGCGTGCCTGCTGGCGCTGGCCATGGCGGCGGCGGTCCTGATCATGGTGCTGGCTGCTTCGGCTCCGGCATATGAAGTGACAGCCGGAGATGAGCCGGAAACCGGTGAATTCGAGCTTACCCCCACCAAATTTGAGCTGAGCGTGGACCCCGGCGATGAAATCGCGGTGGAGGTGACGCTCGTCAATCGCACAGGCCAGACTCTGGACCTCGAATTTCACGTGGAGGATTTCGAGGGGTCGGACGATCCGGCGCAGGCCTTCGTATTTCTGGGGGATGAGGACGCGGACCGGGGGGCGCGCAGCTGGGTTACCCCGGAGATCGACGATATAGTTCTGCGGCACGGTGAGACCCTCACGATGCAGGCAAGCATATCAGTGCCGGAAGGAAGCCGCCCCGGGGGCCATTACGCTTCGCTTGTCGCCACCGCCGATGTCGAAACCACGGGTGAAGAAGACGGGCGGCAGGCTGTTCCCGGACGGCGGGACTCCCTGCTCCTTTTCAGGGTATCCGGACCGGCTGTCGAGGACGGCACGCTCGATGCTCCGGAGGTTACCCGCCTGGCGGCTTCCGGTCCAGTAGCGGTCGGCCTGGTGTTCAATAATACGGGCGATGTCGATCTGAGCCCTTCGGGCCGGGTCGAGATCACTGATCTATTGGGCCGCACGGTGGCAGAAATTTTCGTCGAGGAATGGGTAGTCCTGCCGGATGCTTCCCGCCGGACCGTGGTCAACTGGAATCCGGGGCTCCTTTCGTTCGGGCGTTACACGGTCTGGGCGGAGATGGGATACGGGTCGGAGGAGCCGGCCGAGCTGGCCGTCTCGCAGACGTTCTGGCTGGTGCCCTGGCAGCTGCTGCTGTTTATCGCTGCCTTGCTGCTGCTCGCGGCCCTCATCCTTCTGATAATCGTCCGGCGGCGCGGCCGCGGGGCGACCGGGAGGCGGGTAAGCGCTGAAGCGCCGCCGGCCGGCGAAAAAAGCGTGAAAGCGGGTCCTTACCGGGAGCCGGCCGTTCGGGCGCCTGTCAGGGAAAAAACCGCGGCCCGCCCGCGAAACCTGGTTCCCATGACGGAACTGTTTCCCTCGATGGAGGATGCCCGACTGGTCGATCTCGAGGATCCCGAGACTGTCGGCATCATCCGGCAGCTGATCCAGGAGCAGCTGGACATGGCCAGATCCCTGTACGTTCAGGGTGATGCCGCCGGAGCCCAAGGGCAGCTGAAAGAAGCCCGCCAGGCGTCCCGGCGCATCGGCTGGTGGTCGGAGATAGGAATGATCGACGATATGCTCGACTGGCTCTCCTGAGGAAGGATTCATTTCTGCCTGTTCGTGTCGCCCGCGTCCGCGGGCGGGGCGCCCGGGCCAATTATTTGACCGCGGCGCGTCCGCGGCCGCGCGTTTTGCCGGTTCCGGGAGCCTTTTTTAGCAACGGTTTCAACGCCTGGCCGGTGTAGGAGCGGCGGTCGCGGGCAATACTTTCCGGGGCTCCGGCAGCAATCAGGTAACCGCCTTCGTCTCCCCCTTCCGGACCCAGATCGATGATGTGGTCTGCGCACTTGACCACGTCCAGGTTGTGCTCGATGACGACCACAGTGTTTCCGGAGCCCACCAGACGCTGCAGCACCTCCAGCAACCGCTCGATGTCCGCGAAGTGCAGGCCGGTGGTGGGCTCGTCGAGGATATACAGGGTGCGGCCGGTGGCCACCTTGTTAAGCTCCGAGGAAAGCTTGACCCGCTGGGCCTCGCCGCCCGAGAGCTGGGTGGCGGGTTGGCCCAGGCGGATGTAGCCCAGTCCCACGTCTTCCATGGTCTTCAGGCGGCGGGCTATCTTGGGGATGTTCTGAAAGAACTCATGCGCGGACGCGGCGCTCATATCCAGCACGTCGGCGATGTTCCTGCCCTTGAAGCGGACTTCCAGGGTCTCCCGGTTGTAGCGCCGCCCCTTGCAGACCTCGCAGGGCACGTAGATATCGGGCAGGAAATGCATCTCGATCTTGATGGTGCCCTCGCCGCGGCAGGCCTCGCAGCGGCCGCCCCGGACGTTAAAGCTGAAACGGCCGGGCTTGTACCCTCTCACTTTTGCTTCCGGCGTTTGCGCGAACAGCTGGCGGATGTGGTCGAAGACGCCGGCGTAGGTAGCCGGATTGGAGCGGGGCGTCCGGCCTATCGGCGACTGATCGATGTTAATCACCTTGTCCAGCAGCTCGGCGCCTTCGATGTCATCGTGGTCGCCGGGCGGCTTCTTGGCGCGGTGCACTTGGGAGGCCAGGGAGCGGTAGAGGATATCGTTGACAAGAGACGATTTGCCGGACCCCGACACGCCGGTGACGCAGACGAATTTCCCCAGGGGGATTTCCACGTCTATGTTCTTGAGGTTGTGCTCGCGGGCCCCGCGGATGGTGACGCGCCCGTTTTCGGCGGCGCGGCGCTCGGGAACGGCTATCTTCCTCTCGCCTTTCAGATAGGCGGCGGTGACGCTGGCGGGCTCCCTCAGTACTTCGGCCACCGGTCCCTGTGCGATCACCTCGCCTCCACTCTCTCCGGCCCCAGGCCCCATGTCCACCAGATGGTCGGCCGAAAGCATGGTCTCCTGATCGTGCTCAACGACGATCACGGTGTTTCCCAGGTCCCGCAGGCGGTGCAGGGTGTCCAGCAGCTTCCGGTTGTCGCGGTGGTGCAGGCCTATGCTGGGCTCGTCCAGGATGTAAAGCACGCCCACCAGGCTGGAACCTATCTGCGTTGCCAGGCGGATGCGCTGGCCCTCGCCGCCGGAGAGGGTGCCAGCGGTCCGGTCGAGGGTCAGGTAGCCAACTCCCACATTGTCGAGGAATTCAAGCCGTTCCCGGATCTCCTTGATGATTCGCTCCCCGATCAGATGCTCGGTTTCGCTGAGTTCGAGGGATGACAGAAAATCTGCCGCGCTCCTTACCGCCATTTGCGTGAACTCGTAGATGTTCATCCCGCCCACGGTGACCGCCAGGCTCTCGGCCTTGAGCCGGGCGCCGTGGCAGACCGGACACGGGTGCATGGCCATCATCTGGCCTATGCGCTCGCGCATGTGGGGTGATTCGGTTTCGAGGTAGCGACGTTCGAGGTTGGGGATGATGCCCTCGACTGTCCAGTATCTGGTGGGCCTGCGCCCCTGCCGCTTGTCGTGGTATTGCGAATCGCTGCCGTTGAGCATCAGATCCCGGTCCTGCCTGGAAAGCTTGTTGAAAGGGGTATCGAGGCTGATGCCGTAGAACCGGGCGAGGCGTTTGAGGACGTGCCGGAAGCCGGAGCTCCAGGACAGGATTCCTGCCTGCCTCAGGGTTTTACTCTTGTCCGGTATGAGCAGGTCGATATCGATCTCCTCCTGAAAGCCCAGGCCGGTGCAGTGCTCGCAGGCGCCGTAAGGGCTGTTGAAGGAGAAGATCCGCGGAGCCAGCTCGGCCAGACTGACGCCGCAGTCCGGGCAGGCGAAGCGTTCGCTGTAAGTAGTCACCTGGCCGTCCCCGGTCTCTATGATTATGAGGCCGCCGGAAAGGGCGGCGGCGGTCTCCACCGAATCGGCCAGGCGGCGGCGGAGGTCTTCCTTGATGATGAGCCGGTCCACCACCACCTCGATATCGTGTTTCCTCTTCTTGTCCAGGCTGATGTCTTCGTCTATGTGGCGGGTCTCTCCGTCGATCTTGACACGGGTGAAGCCGTCGCGGCGGATGCCGTCCAGGAGCTCGCGGTACTCCCCCTTGCGGCCGCGGATGAGGGGAGCGTTTACCATGAAGCGGGTGCCGGAAGGCATGTCCAGGATCTGGTCGATGATCTGCTCCTGGGACTGGGCGGCGATGAGCCGGCCGCAGTCGGGGCAGTGGGGCCGGCCGATGCGCGCGAAAAGCAGCCGCAGGTAGTCGTAGATCTCGGTTACGGTGCCCACGGTGGAGCGCGGGTTCTTGCTGATGGCCTTCTGGTCGATGGAGATGGCCGGCGACAGGCCCTCTATGCTGTCGACGTCCGGCTTCTGCATCTGGCCCAGGAACTGGCGGGCGTAGGCAGAGAGCGACTCCACGTAGCGCCGCTGTCCCTCGGCATAGATGGTGTCGAAGGCCAGCGAGCTCTTGCCCGAGCCGGATAGCCCGGTTATGACTATCATTTTGTCGCGGGGGAGCTCCAGCGAAACGTTCTTCAAGTTGTGCTCGCGGGCGCCGCGGATCTTTATGGAATCAGACATACCATTACAGATTGTAAATGATTGGGAGCCTTTTGGGGCCGGAACCCCGGGACCACCTCGTAAAAACAGATCAGTGATTATCGGCCCCGCCGGGCGGCGCCGCTAACCGGTCTTCCGCTTCTGCCCGGCCAGTCCCCTGATCTGATCCCTCAGCTTGGCGGCGTACTCGAACTTGAGCTCCTCAGCCGCGGCGAACATCTCTTCCTCCAGCGCCGCGATGGCTTCGTCTATCTCTTTGGCTGTCATCTTCCTGGCGGCGTAGCGGACCCTTTTGGCCTTATAGGGGACGTGCGGCTCGCCCAGCATGGCGCTCATGTCGGAAACGCCCTTGACGATGGTCCTGGGCTTGATGCCGTGCTCGCGGTTGTAAGCGAGCTGGGCGTCCCGGCGGCGGTTGGTCTCCCCGATGGCCCGCTCCATGGCTCCCGTCATCTTGTCGGCGTACATGATCACCAGCCCGCTTAAATTGCGGGCGGCCCGGCCTATGGTCTGGATGAGCGCTGTCTCGCCGCGGAGAAAGCCCTCCTTGTCGGCGTCCAGGATGGACACCAGGCTCACCTCAGGCAGGTCCAGCCCCTCTCGCAGGAGGTTGACGCCCACCAGCACGTCGAACTCCCCCAGCCTCAGGTCGCGGATGATGTGAATGCGCTCGATAGTGTCGATGTCTGAGTGCAGGTAGCGGACCCTGAATCCCGATTCCAGCAGATACTCGGTCAGGTCCTCAGCCATCTTCTTGGTGAGCGTGGTCACCAGAACCCGCTCGCCGGCTTCCGCTCTGCGCCGCACCTCGTTCATGAGGTCATCGACCTGATGCTCGGTGGGCCGCACCTCGACCTCGGGATCGACTAGGCCGGTGGGCCGGATCAGCTGTTCCACCACCTGCGAGCTGTGCCCCAGTTCCCACGGTCCGGGCGTGGCGCTGACGAATATGATCTGGGGCACCCG
Organism: Thermoleophilia bacterium; assembly: GCA_014859345.1. GTDB lineage: Bacteria > Actinomycetota > Thermoleophilia > BMS3ABIN01 > BMS3ABIN01 > Kmv30. The sequence continues at coordinate 2,618 of JACUUL010000010.1, read as the reverse complement.
TCCCAGGAACTCCTCGTAACGGAGGGGGCGGTTGTCCAGAGCCGACGGCAGCCGGAAGCCGTAATTGACCAGGGTCTGTTTGCGGGCCCGGTCGCCATTGTACATGCCGCCGATCTGGGGCACGGTGTTGTGGGACTCGTCGATAAAGCAGATGAAGTCGTCGGGGAAGAAGTCCAGCAGGGTATGGGGCGGCTCGCCCGCGGCGCGCCCGTCAAGGATGCGGGAATAGTTCTCCACGCCGGCGCAGTAGCCGGTCTCCCTGAGCATCTCCATGTCGAAACGGGTGCGCATCGTCAGGCGGTGGGCCTCCAGCTCCTTGCCCTGGGACCTGAGTTCGGACACCCGTTGGTCCAGCTCGCCCGCTATCTCCACGAGCGCCCGTTCGATCGCCTCCGGCGTAGTGACGAAATGGGTGGCGGGATAGATGTCGATGCGGTCGATCTCCTCCAGGATCTCCCCTGAAAGCGGTTCCAGGCGGACGATGCGCTCCACCGCGTCGCCGAAGAACTCGACACGGATTATCGTGTCCTCGTACGCGGCATGCACTTCGAGGACATCGCCCCTGAGCCGGAACTGGCCGCGGGCGAAGTCGTAATCGCTGCGGGTGTACTGGATGTCCACCAGCCGCCGTATCACCTTTTCCAGGCCAGGCTCATCTCCGGTTCTGAGCATTACCATCTTCTCGAGGTATTCCCGGGGCGACCCCAGGCCGTAGATACAGGAGACGCTGGCCACGATAACAACATCCCGCCGGGAGAGGAGGGCGCTGGTGGCGGCATGGCGCAGCCGGTCGATCTCCTCATTTATGGCGGTGTCCTTCTCGATATAGGTGTCGGTGGCCGGCAGGTAGGCCTCGGGCTGGTAGTAATCATAATAGCTGACGAAGTACTCGACGGCGCTGTCGGGCAGGAACTCCTTGAACTCGTTGCAGAGCTGAGCCGCCAGCGTCTTGTTGTGGGCCATCACCAGGGCCGGCTTGCCGGTGCGGGCGATGACGTTGGCCATGGTGTAGGTTTTGCCTGAGCCGGTCACGCCCAGCAGCGTCTGAAAGCGGTCTCCGCGCGCCAGTCCTTCCAGCAGTGATTCGATCGCCTGAGGCTGGTCGCCGGTGGGCTCATATGTGGAGTTAATGTTGAAAGTCTGGGGCATTTTGCCCTTTTATCATTCCGTTCCCAGCTCCGCCGGATAGGCGCGCTCGTAAATGTGAACCGCCGTTTCGACGCGGGATACGTAGTCTCTTGTTTCTTTAAACGGAATGTCCTTCGTGTAGTCAAACTCGCGGCCGCCGCCGGCCTCGGCCATCCAGCTGTCCACGTTCTCGATGCCGCCATTGTAGGCGGCCAGGGCCAGCGAAGGATTTCTGTACCTGTCCAAAAGATAGCGCAGATACCAGCAGCCGTAGGCGATGTTTATTTCGGGATCCCGAAGCTCGTCGCCCTGGATGACTGTGCCGTGTTCTTCAGCGATCCACCTGCCCGTGCCAGGCATGATCTGCATCAGGCCGACAGCGCCCGCGGGCGAGGTGGACAGCCTGTCGAACTGACTTTCCGTATATATCACCGCGGCAACCAGGGCCGGATCCAGACTGTTTTCGTTCGAGCAGCGGGATATCGACTCGGCGTAATCCAGCGGGTACCACCAGCGGGCGTACCATCCCGGCATGGCCAGGTGCAGAGCGACCAGGACAGTCACGGCTATAGCCAGCACGGTGGCCGCAGCCATGAATGGACGGATATACTTCTTCACGCCGTGCCTCCGGGTCGTGGTCCGGAGGGTTCATCGGCATCAGCCAGGCCGTCTTTTCCCGAAACATCCCCGGGCGGGGTCAAGCCGCCGGTCACGGCTTCCACCATGGCGGCCACAAACTCATCCAGTTCCTCCGGAGAGCCTGTGTTCTCATAAACGAAACCTGACCTGACCCGTTTCTCCTCCTCGGATAGCTGGTGAGCGGCGCGCCGCTGAAAATCATCGCGGGCGACCCTCCCGGCATATCTTGACTGCCTTGTCTCCACCGGGGCCGTGATCAGCACGATGTGATCGAACATGTCCTCCATTCCGGCCTCGAACAGCATGGGCAGTTCGACCACCGCCAAAGGCGCGCTTCGCACCTCTTCGGACTGCAGCCATGACTCCATCGCCTCCCGCACGAGAGGGAACATGATCGCTTCGAGCCTGTCCAGCTTGGCCTCATCGGCAAAAACGGTATCAGCCAGCGCCGTCCGGCCTTCCTCGCCGGCGGACAGGCTGCCTATGCCCAGGCTCGCGGCCACGCGGTCCCGGACATCCCGGCGCTGCAGCAGTTTATGGACGACGTTGTCTGAGTTGAGCACAGCCGCCTTGCGCGCCGCGAACATTGTCAGGGCCGTCGACTTTCCGGAGCCGATGCCTCCCGTGAGCGCGATACGGACAGGGGACTTTTTTCTGATGCCTGCCACATATTGATTATATCAGCGGGTGGAAACGCGGGGACGGAACCTGGAGGATTCGTCTCAAACAAAAAGCCCCGCGGGGCAGGGCTTTAAAAGTTATGGTGGTGGATGTAAAAACCGCCTAATGCCTGATTATTCGGCCTCTTCGCTCTCGCTTTCAGCGGTTGCGGATTCAGGCGGGGCCTCTTC